>JAAUUJ010000028.1 GCA_012030715.1 Synechococcaceae cyanobacterium SM2_3_1
ATAGGGGGTGTCAGCAGGGATGATGTATTCCTGTTAGATAGGGTGTCGATTTTCGGGGCATCGATGGCGGAGCCTGCCGGAGGCATAACCCCTCAATCGACGCGGGGTGTCCATGTATTCCGACGCTGACCTTTCAGATACAGAACGGGACTTATAGCCCCCCGATCCCACTCATGTGCTAAAAGATTTTAAGGATGAATCCAGGATGTGCACCTGGCAGCGAGATGGGACAGCTAGGGACGCAAGCGATTGGGGTCCATCTGCTCATTCCTTGGCTAATAATGCTAGCCGCAGCTGCCGCTCGATCTGAGTGCAGGAGGCACGCGGTGAGAATCGGGGTAACGGTTGTTCCTGTTCCCCTTGTTGCCAGCAGATAACCGGGATCTCAAACTGATAGCGCTCCCACCAGGCTTCAGAATCTCTGATATCACGAACGATCAGCTGGGTTGCTAAACCGGGGATCTGGCGCAGTTTATCCTCTAATCCAGTGCACAGGTGACAGCCTGGTTTGCTGTAGAGGATCAGAGAAGGCCAGGGGAACTCAGAGGGGGAAGGATCAGACACAGTCCAGGACATCAGGCAGGTTGCAAACTGGGTTGATAACTACACAGGAGACAACGGTGACGGAGTGAGGGCATCTGCTGACGAACCTGATGTAATCGATCCGGATTGATCTCGGCAATCGCAGCTCCGGGTTTCTCACCTCCAGCATCCGCCAGAACCACACCCCAGGGATCAACGATCATGGCATGACCATGGCACTGTCTGCGGGCATAGTGATTCCCCACCTGAGCAGGAGCAATGACGTAGCAGGTATTTTCAATGGCCCTGGATTGCACCAGAATCTGCCAGTGGTGTCGACCTGTGTAGGCAGTAAAGGCGGCAGGGATCAAAAGAATCTCAGCCCCTTCCTGGATCAGTTGTCGGTACAACTCCGGAAAGCGAATGTCGTAGCAAACCGAAAGCCCGAATTTGCCAAGACCCTCCACCTCACAGGTGTGGACTTCATGCCCAGCAGAAACGGAGTTGGATTCGCGGTAGGTATTTCCATCCGGAAGGTTGACATCAAACAGATGAATTTTCTGGTATCGAGCAACTTCTATGCCATTGGGAGCGACGAGACTGGCCGTATTGAACACGCGGCCCTGCTGATCGGGGACAGGATAACCTCCTCCCAGAATCGTCACCTGAAATCGTTGCGCCATCTTCTGCAAAAACTCTTCAGTACGGGCGGCGATCTCACCAGCAAGATGGGCTTTTTCTTCCTCTGGCCCCATAAACGCAAAGTTCTCTGGCAGAGTGATCAGTTCGCATCCCTGCCGTGTGGAAAAGTCGATCCATTCCTCCGCTTGCTGCAGATTGGAGGTGAGATCAGGGATACTCGTCATTTGAATTGCAGCAGCCAGATAGGGTCGCATTCAAAACTCTCACTACGAATAAAGGAGTACGGAACTGTTGCAACGGAAAGGCAAAAAATTATTCCAGGGGTGCGATTTCCCACCAGCCAACAAAGGGGCCAATAAAGCGGACAACCACCCAAAAAACAGCCAGAAAAATGATCCCTGCCCATGCACCTTGGGTGGTCCAGCGATAGGCTTTTTGAGCCTGTCCTTTCGTCAGGGGCAAGAACTTCAGTTGCGGAAAAACCAGTTCCTGATCTGGATCTCCGTAACGGGTCCCCATTTGCTCTTTGCGGCGCTTCGCCTCTCCCATACCTCTCCCCCCGTGTTGCCCGATCTGCACAACTGTACTCACTCTAGAGGATCTTGCCTGCGATGGTACGAAAAAACCAGTACCCGTCCCTTCAAACAGTCGAGCCCGTGAGAACAATGTGACATTGCCGGACGGTTAACAGTACCATGCTTCTAGAGCCTTGGGAGAGCTGCGTGATGGGTAAATCTCATGTGAAATCAGGGGTCACCCATAGGGATTGGTCAATGCTCCTCGGTTGGTTAGCCCTCACGCTGGCAGCCAGTGGCACAGGGTGTTTCCCTGTTCGTGATTTGGCTCCACCCCAGCCCACTCCCCCCATCGTGAACACTCATCATGCCCCCGACGGTACTCAGTTTCTGACAGCACAGCAAAGTTTAGCGGCCCTCACTGCCGAATTTCCCGATTACTTGCTCTATCCGGATGCTGCCGTGGTGTCATCGGGCAAAATTGAGGATCACGTGGGAGGGGTCCTTTCTGCTCTCATCAGAACGCATGCCTCCCAGCAAGAAGTGCTGGATTACTATCAGAAAACACTCTGGTTTAGTCGGTGGGAGTTGTTGACACGATTGGATCAAGAAGATGTGGTGATCCTGACCTTTGAAGAGAATAGTGGGGATGCAGCCACGTCAGCTTTGCTCCGACAGGTGGTGATTCAACTGGGATCCGCGGCAAAGGCGGAGGAACGAGATATTTTGATCCTCCTCAGTTGGGTGGAGGGTTCTCAGGGGTTTCCTGATCAAACTCTGGAGATGCTGACGTTTTCGCAATGGCTATTGGGGGCTGATCACCAGGCATGGGTTCAGCTCTTATCCACCCTGCATTCCGCAAAGACAAAAACCAGATCCAGTTCTGACTCCTAGTGAAGTGAGGAGTACAGCCCTGATCAGGTCGTGTTCAGTCGCAGTTGTGGGGCAGGAGGTAGCCATATGAAAATTGTTTGGGAGCCCTGTATCTATGGCGGGAATATCCCGGTCCCCTGCCTGATCTGTGGTCGTCGCACTCCTCCCACCCAGACGAAAGCTGGACGAACCATGCTGGCAGTCATTTATGACGACCAGGGGCGGATGCTAGGGGAGGCCTGCCGCAGTTGCGTAAACCTCGGATCTCAAGGGATCAAAACGGTTGTGCGGGAACGCTGCGAGTACCTGCAGGCTCAACTTAAGGTCCTTCAGGACTTGAGTAAGACCGAGGTGCGGATCCCTTCCCTGGAGGAGGAACTTCAGGTCTATCTTGAGTGACATCCTCCCCTCAACAGCCGCAGCAAGCAGCGGGGAATCCAACCCAAGCCATTCAATCAGACCCAGAGTGTTCTCGCTCTACTCCTGTTTCGAGCAATCTCAATACTCATTGTCAGGAGCTTCTGGCATGATGCTATCCAGATAGGGTTCTGGCTGAGTCATGGATAGGATCAGATCATCCGCCAGCACTTGACAGGTCTGGATCAGGGCTTCACGCTGGTCGGGAGTCACGAGCTGACTTAAGTCGGTTTGGGGGTTGCAGAGAATCCCTTGCAGGCAGACGATGGTAAAGTATTCCCGCTTCGATAGCCCCTGACTGGCGAGGGTGGGATGGTGAAGGGATACCTTTTGCTGGTGCTCAAACGGAAAGGCATACTCTGAGGCGATGGGCATAGCACTAACTCACATCGGCGGACTGCCTACAGTCTTACCACAGCCTCGCCAGACTCTCTCCACTTCCTTGCCTGTCTGGCAAGAGGATCGAGGTTGGCAGCTCCAAGAGCCGGAGAGGAGGATCCTCACTGTCAAGATTTAGGGATTTTTCCCTGAGGCAGGATTAAGAGGCACGGTAGGACAGGTGCACCATGCGCCAGTCGTAAGGAGGACCCCATTCCCGCCTGCAGCGACCATCCAGGAGGGCATTGATTAATTCATCAGCAGCGGCCATATCCTCTTCATCCGCCTGCATAGTTTCAAAAAGCTCGTACAGACGACCTTCCTGGCTCTGGGGCAGATATCCGCTCTGAAGAGCCTGGCGAGCGATTTCTTTCACAGTTCCGGTCATAACGGCTAGCATGATTTCATTCTGATAGATTCACAGTTTTCATTGTTGAGTGTTTTCAGCTTGAACTCTTGCGTCAATATGCGGAATCGAGTTAAGCCAATGTGCGGCATCCACAGCCTCCTCTCCCAAGAGGAACCCACCCCCGCCAGACCTGACTAGCCGATACGAATAGTGGCATCCCCTTTTCCCCACGCTAGGGACAGGATAAGGTGAGGAGCAATGTGTTCTACTCCGCAACCCCTATGGCTGCTGCCTCAGGGCACTTACCTGCCCATCTCTCCGCCTGGCAACAATTGAAACTGCGTCAGATCTCCCTGGCAGATGCCCTCAACCTGTTGCTTTCTCCTGAAGGGGATCTCAAGATTGATGTCCTGGATCCGGAGCTCACCCTACGGTTTTTTTCAGAATTTCCCCAGCAGCTGCCTTTATCCCCTGTCATCCCTCTGCTGCTCTGGCGAGCCTGTTACTATCTCGCCAGCCCCCGCCCGTTAACGGAGGAGGAGATCCGCCTGCTTTGTGAGAAAACCCATTCCCGCATACAGGTGATACCCATCAGTACCCAGAGTTATCGCAGCTGGTTTCGCCTTCAGAATTTGCCCGATCACAACCAGATCACAGAATCCGAGGGACATATTGATCCCTTAACGGGTGAAGTGGAAAGCCACTGTCTTACAGAGGTTGAGGATTATCTTGCTCAGGCCCGCAGTCAGGCCCATCGGATCAATGCGATCATTTCGGGTGCTCTGCAAAATCGAGCCAGTGATATCCATCTGGAGCCCTCTCCTACAGGATTGCGCATTCGTTATCGCATCGATGGCATTCTGCGTCCGGTGACCTCTCTGCCCCCCAGTATTAGCCGCGCAGTGGTGGTGGCGATCAAGGTTATGTCGGAGATGAATATTGCCGAAAGCCGCCGTCCCCAGGATGGGCGCATTGGCAAAAACTATCTGGCGGTGGGTCAGGGGTGGATGGATCTCGATCTACGGGTGAGCACGCTTCCCTGCATAGGTGGAGAAAAGTGGTGATCCGGTTACTGAAACGAGAACAAAATGCCTTCGGTGATATCAGCAGTCTCGGGTTTACCACTCCCTCCCTGGAGATCTATGAACGCTGGTTGCAGCAACCCCAGGGATTGATCATTATCACTGGACCCACGGGATCTGGTAAAACCAGTACGCTTTACACCAGCCTGCGGCGGGTGGCCACTCAGGAGGTGAATGTGGTTACGGTGGAAGACCCGGTTGAGTATGTGCTTGCCAACATCACCCAAACTCAAGTCCACGAAAAGGCGGGCATGACCTTTGCTGCTGGACTGCGAGCAATTCTCCGCCAGGATCCCGACATCATCATGGTGGGGGAGATCCGCGACCGGGAAACGGCAGAAACCGTCGTCAGGGCAGCCCTCACGGGGCATTTGGTGTTTACCACCATGCACACCAATGACACCTGTACCGCCATCCCTCGCCTCCGCGATTTGGGGCCGGATCCTGGCTTACTCAGCGATGCGCTGCTGGGGGTTGTGGCCCAACGTCTGGTGCGGAAGGTCTGTCCTTACTGTGCAGTTCTTTACCAGCCTACGCCAGAGGATTGGTCAATTTTAGGAGTCAAGCCAGGTGCGCTTCCCCTCCAGGGGTGGAGGCAAGGCAAAGGATGCGTCAAGTGTTTCCATTCCGGCTTTTTAGGTCGAGAAGCGGTGGTAGAGCTTCTGGATATCGACGAAGTGATCCGTCAGATCGTCTATGAGGGCAGCATGACGGAGTTACAACGTTATCTGTCCACCCAACCCTTTCTCTCCTTCCGGGTGGCGGCCATTGACAAGGTGGTTGAGGGCATCACCACACCTGCAGAAATCAAGCGAGTCCTGCCCCAAAGCGCTCTTAAACAGCAATCCGGCCATGATCTTGATCTTTTCCCCCTTGAGGCCAGGAATTGTTCCCCTAAGCTGCCATCCTTAACCTCTTAACCTCTTGGTGTCGTGACCTGAGCCAACCCTTCACTCGCTCAGCGTGTAGAGGTAGGTGCCCTGCAGATCCACCACCCGAATCGGCTGATCCAGCCCTTTTTCCCAAGCAGGCGTTAATCCAGATTTGCCTTTCTGGAAGCTTTGTTTTGGGGAAGACAGGGCATAGGCATCGGCAGCATCCAGATCCACCCCATAGCCCAGATCCGAAAGCGAGGCCACGGTCAGGCGACTGAGGGGATTCTCTGTCCTGGGATTGATGGTGCCCGTCATCAATTCGTTGTCAAACGTTGACTCCCGCCAGTGATCAATGCGTGTTCCCTGCCCCCCACGATTTTCAATGGGAACCGTACCCAAGCCCCCCAGGCGACTAAACTCCTGGATCGCCAGATTTCCGATAAAGCGAGGATCGGGAGAAAACACCTGAGTCACTAAGCCCTGATCGGCCCATGTTGTCCCAAAGCCCAGCACATGCCCCAATTCATGTGAAAACACCTCGTCCAGTTGATTAGAGGCTGCCAATCCTGTTCGGTCATCTAGATCCAGCTGCACGGATCCATACAGAGGCAAATTGGATCCCGTGCGCACCAAACAGGGCCCCGCCTGCCCCAGCAGCCCCCCTTCCCCATCTACAGTACTGACGCTAATATCCACCAGCAGATCATCAATGAGCTGGTTCACCCCTGGCGAGGTGCTCAGACAGGATCCCGGTAGCAGGGTCAGCAGCACATCCGGTAAATCTCCCACGATCACTGTGGCCCACCGATCGGCAACCTGACGAAACAGAGCCTGTTCATCTGGAGTGAGTCTGTCATCCACAAAACGCAGCTGGATGGTGTAGTCCACTGACTGCCCTGAGGACCCATCTGGAAAGGGTGCTCCGATTTGGGTGCCGCCACAACTGGTTAACCAGATTCCAGCAAAGATCAGCCCCAGAGCAACCAGCGCCCTGTGCAAAGAGAGGAGCAGGAACGATCGAGGCGAGGGCCGTCTGTGCCATAACGATGTGCCCAAGTTAACTGCAGGCAGAATCCATGCCATAGACAATCCTGAGGAGAAAAACAATTGCGGGAGGCAAACAGGGAGTTAAGCAGGGAAGAGGCCAAAAAATCTGGATGAGTTCATCAAGAAATCGATAGTTCTGGGAGAGAGGGTTTAGATCTCCTAAGCAATCTTGCCAGAATACAGGTAGGGTTCCATCAGTATTTTCTGGTTTCAGCCCCGGAATGCTGTTCAGGATCTGCAGTAACTCCCAAAGAGCGGGGGGATCATTATGCCAGTACAACTTCGATTTAAGGACCGAACTGAGGCCGGACAACTTCTGGCGGATCAACTGCAGTCCTATGCATCTCATCCTGATGCCCTGCTCCTGGCGATCCCGAGAGGGGGTGTACCGGTTGCTTACGAAATGAGTCAACGACTGGGGATCCCGTGGGATATTTGGCCCGCCCGAAAGCTGGGAATGCCCGGTCATCCAGAACTGGCCATTGGTGCCATTTCACGGGGTGGGGTGCGTTTTTTCAACCGTGAGGTGATGGGTGAACATGAAGTGGCTCCTGCAGAACTGGAACAGGTGATGGAGCGGGAATATCAGGAGTTGCAGCGACGGGAGCATTTGTTTTGTGGAGATCGTCCGCGGGTCAATCCTCAAGACCGCACCGTGATTGTAGTGGATGATGGCATTGCCACGGGAGCATCTCTCAGGGCAGCTCTGGCCTCAATCCGTTTAGAAAAACCTCGCAGGCTTGTCGTTGCTGTTCCTGTTGCCCCCCCCTCCACCTGTCGAGTTCTGGAAGCAGAGGTGGATGATCTGATCACGCTGATCCGTCCCTCTCCCCTTTATTCTGTGGGGGCCTGGTATCAGAATTTTCAGCAGGTTTCAGATAGGGAAGTGCAAGCGTTTCTGGCGCGCTCACGGGCTGTGCAAGCAACAAGGCTGCAGGAAGGTTGACCGCCTTCAGGCCAGCCTTATGAGTGCTTGTGACCCTGGATGAGGTGGGCTAGAGTAAACCTGTCTAAACAGGTCCCTGACATGGATCACACCACGGCGATACTGGCGAAACACCACCGCAGTCCAGCCTTTGCAGAAACCATGGTGGCTACCCATGCGGGTCGTTTTAACCATGAGTTCTGGCAGTTTTGGCAGGATCACATTCATCCGATCTTGCCGGAGTCCCCCTGTTTACTTGATCTGGGAACCGGTCCCGGATTGGCATTGCAGGCCTGGGCAGAGCGGTATCCGCAGGCACGCTTGCTTGGGGTCGATGTGATGACCTACATGCTGGACAAGGCTCGCCAGATCCTAACTGCGGTCCCGCAGGTCGAGCTGTTGCACACGGATCTGCATACCCCTCACCTTCCGTTAGAGAGCAACACAGTCGATGCGGCCCAGGCGGTGGTGGTCCTTCACGAGATGGTGCAACCGATTCGACTCCTGCAGGCGGCTTATCACCATCTCAAACCAGGGGGGCGATTGTTAATCGTGGACTGGGTGCGGGCTCCGATCCGCCTTTATTTTGAACCTGAAACGGTGGATCAGATCTTGAACCCTGACACTGCTCCGCAGGTTCTGAATGATGCCTTTACCCATTTCTTTGAGCACAACCGTTATAGCGTCGATGATCTGCTCTGGTTGCTAGAACTCGTCGGATTTGAAATTCTCGCTTTCCAGTCCTATACGCAGCATCGCTTTGTCCGTATCGCAGCAGCAAAACCCAGATGAAGGACACCAGGTTAGTGCGGCAACCTCAACTGCAGGTTCCCCATAGGGGCTATCACTGGGATGGATCGCTGCGCCGCTTTTTGAAGGCTGGTATTTTCGCGTCACCCTGCCTCAAGCAGGTCAGAGTTTTGCTTTTATGTACTCGATTGAAGATCCCCAGGGCGGGACTCCCAGTAGTGGAGGCATGGCCCAGATCTTAGGCCCGCAGGATCAACACCAATGGCGAACATTTCCAGAGGTCAGCGGCTTTTGGGCAGATCGTCAGACTCTGGCTTTGGGACACTGGGGTGCCACCGAGAAAAAACTCCAGATCCATCCCCAATATTTGAGTCCCGATATTTTTGAACGCTACGTCCGTTCTGGATATCAGGCCACTGACACACTCAACCAGGGATCGATTCAGGATCCAGCCACCCATCAAAAGCTCTCCTGGCGTTACCGGATCGAGCCTGTGTATAGTTATGGATTCCCGCCGCGAGCCACGATGGGCTGGCTGTCTTATCTGCCTGTTTTTGAACCTGGATGGCAGATCTTGATGGCACATGGTTGGGCGCATGGCTGGGTGCAATGGCAGGATCAGCGCTACACCTTTGATCGAGTCCCCGCCTACATTGAGAAAAACTGGGGAGGAGCGTTCCCGAGCAAATGGTTTTGGATTAACTGCAATGCCTTCAGAGATTATCCCGATCTATCCCTGACCTGTGTCGGCGGGCGACGGGGGGTGTTGTGGTGGCAGGAGGAAGTGGGTCTGCTCAGCATTCATTGGCGGGGAGAAGCGCTCCTGCTGCTATCTGAGAATGCTCAACTCAGCTGGCAGATTGATGCGTGGGGCAGCTGGAAAGTTCAGGCTGAGCAGGAAGCATGGGCAATCACGCTGGAAGCCAGCACAGAGATGACTGGCACCCAGGTGTACACCCCGACCCAACAGGGCATGCAGAAACAATGTCGCGACACCCTTCCAGGACAACTTCAGGTGCAGGTGTGGCGGCGGGAAGGCCAGGTGTGGGCTCAGTACCTGCACGCAAAGAGTGATCTGGCTGGACTGGAAATAGGGGGAGGTCCCTGGAGTACCCCCTGGATCCACAGCGAGTAACCAGGACTTCAAAACTTGATCGGCATTGACTCGACGGAGGGTAAGCGGATGAGGCGATTCGAACGCCCGACCATCTCGTTGGCAACGAGAAGCTCTACCACTGAGCTACATCCGCAGGTGGCCTTTCAGGGTTTATTCATCATGACAAGGCCAACCAGTTCTTGTCAACTTACCCTTTCGCCTCAGGACTCCCGATCCCCAAACGGTTGTCTGCTACTCTGCTCCTCCTGTGAACGGGGTTCACTGGCCGGGGGATCATTGTCATCACGCCCCTCCAGGCGGGCAGGATCAGTCAACTGCTCATATTCTGGACAGTCATCTGCAACCGGCAGATCCTGCGGCAACATGGGCCCTTTGGGAATGGTGGATAAGCGCTGAGCGACTGCACCAATGCTTTCCAGGCGCACCATCTCTTCCCAGGAACAGATCTCATCCTCGTCTTCGGTTTCGTAGCGGACCAGAACGGTATCCCCCTCAATGTCCAGGATGCGAGCTCGCTCCAGCCAGCGCCCCTGATCCCGCAGATAAATCCAGACGTCTTTGCCTTCACGAGACAGTTGATAAACCTTCCGATGCAACATTGTCCCCTCCTCAAGCTATGGTGCTAACGTCGGACATGTCATGGGGGTTACCTTACCCTTGCCTCTATCTTAGCGGGTGTATCCCATGCTGCACGTGTGGAATCCGCCCGGATCAGGGAGCACCAAAACAGTCCAAGCTTGAGGAGATGTCAAGGAGAAGTCCATTGCAGATTGGCATTGTGGGTTTGGGGCTGATCGGAGGCTCCCTGGGATTAGATCTACTTCAGTGTGGACATATCCTGCATGGCGTCAGTCAAAAACCCCAAACCTGTGAAGCAGCGATTGCCCGCAAGGCCGTTCACACCGCCAGTACCGATCTCCGCAGTCTGGCAGAATCTCCTGTGGAGGTCATCTTTATCTGCACTCCCATCCCTCTGATTTTGCCCACCCTGGAACAACTGGCTCAATGGTTGCCAGCGTCTGTGCTGATCACGGATGTAGCCTCTATCAAGGGCTCCCTTGTGACGGCAGCCATCTCCCTCTGGCCCAATTTTGTCGGAGGTCACCCCATGGCTGGAACCGAAGCCCAGGGGATCCAGGCAGCAGTCCGACATCTGTTTCAAGACCGTCCCTATGTTTTGACCCCTCAACCCGATACATCGTCTGACTCAATAGAACAATTAAGTGAATTAATTAAGGATCTGCAGGCTCGGGTGATTCTGGCGGATCCCTTCGCTCACGATCAAGCGGTTGCCTGGATCAGTCATCTTCCTGTCATGATCAGTGCCAGCCTGATTGCCGCCTGTAGCCGCGAATCGAAGTCGGAGGTGTTGCAGTTAGCTCAAAACCTGGCCAGCAGTGGTTTTCGGGATACCAGTCGCGTCGGAGGGGCAATCCCGATCTGGGAACAGCCATGGCGCAGCATAATCGGCAAGCCCTGCTGCAGGCCTTGAAAACCTACCAACAGGAATTGAACAAGCTGATCGACTCCATTGAGAATCAGTCCTGGGGTGATCTTTATCAACTGTTGCAAAATACACGCCAGGAACGTCAGATCTTTGTGGAATCAGAGCATTAACTCACCAAGTTTTTGCTGGTGAGGACAAAACCTGGCCGAATCACCGCAATGCTACCCTCCGGGCTGGGGTAGTCTATTGGGTGAAGTCAACTCTGTTTTTCATGGAGATTCGTCGTCGCTCTCCGGCTCCCGCCGTGGTGGTTGAGTCGCAGGTTTATCAAGTGAACATGCCTGGCTGTCAACCTCAAAACATCCTGGAGGAGATCGTCTGGCATAAAGAGATAGAGGTGGCAAAACATGCGACAACAGCTCCCCCTGGAGCATCTGCAACAGCGGATCAGGCAGCAATCACCTCCTCTTGACTTTGCTGCAGCTTTAGAGCAGGCCCATTCTGCATTAGCCCTGATCGCAGAAGTCAAGCGGGCCTCCCCCAGTAAAGGCGTGTTGCGAGAGGACTTTGATGCCATCGCCCTGGCGAAAACCTATGCAACTGCGGGGGCGAGTTGTCTCTCTGTGCTTACCGACAGCAAGTTTTTCCAGGGGAGTGGGGAGTATCTGCGCCAGATCCGGGCCAGCGTTACTCTCCCGTTGCTGTGCAAAGAATTTATCCTTTACCCTTATCAGATCCTCTGGGCTCGGTCCCTGGGAGCCGATGCAGTCCTCCTGATTGCAGCCTTGCTCAACAACGACACACTCCATTATTTCCTCAAGCTAATTCAGAAGTTGGGGATGACAGCTCTCGTGGAAGTGCACACATTGGCTGAATTGGACCGGGTGCTGAAGCTACCGCTGGTGCAGGTGATCGGTATCAATAACCGCGATCTGACCACTTTTCACGTCAATCTGGAAACCACCCATGAACTGTTAAGCCTTCGAGGTTCTCTTTTGCATAACCGTGGAATTACGATTGTGAGTGAATCCGGGATACATAACCCCTCAGATCTCCAGCAGTTGCAGAGTTGGGGAGTCCGGGCTGTTCTGGTCGGGGAAGCCCTGGTCACTGCCCCGGATCCTGGAGCCGCAACCCGTTCGCTGTTGAGCCTTTCTCTATGAAGCCTATGCCTGTGCCTGCCCATGTGCACTATGAAGTGCTCCTCCGAATTCTGGAGCGGCAGACTTTTCCTGCGGTTGAGGAGCATGACTACAAAAACCGCTCTCGCATGCAGGATCTGATCAACTCTCTGCGCAAAGCCTTAAGCCTGCAGCAACAGTTAGAGGAGGATTGGCAGCAGCGAGGGATAAAAGTTGATTACCGCTGGCAGGCGGAGGAAGAGAAGTAAAGCCAACACGAGCCATCACGGGCGCCGACCCTTCCATAAAAAGTGAATGTCGTTAGCTTCTCAGGACTACACTACTAAGCATCAGCACCCACTGATCAAGACCGGACAAGTCTGGGGTCCTGGCCTTGGTGACTGGGGCGGTGCTGCCAACCGCAAGG
Source organism: Synechococcaceae cyanobacterium SM2_3_1 (assembly GCA_012030715.1). GTDB lineage: Bacteria > Cyanobacteriota > Cyanobacteriia > Thermostichales > Thermostichaceae > JAAUUJ01. Next base: position 12,488 of record JAAUUJ010000028.1, read on the forward strand.
GATGCGTTCCGCTACTTTAGAGTTGACTTTTTTAACATGGTCACTGTGATCCCCCCCCGTACAACTCAAGAATACTGGCCCGGTTTGATTCAGCATTATGCCAAGTGGCTGCCAGTTACTGACAAAACACCCATTGTTACCCTCTGCGAAGGAAATACTCCTCTGATTGCTGCACCTGCCATCGCAGAACGTCTCGGTAAGCCCTGCGAGGTCTACCTCAAGTTTGATGGTCTTAACCCCACGGGCAGTTTTAAAGATCGGGGCATGACCATGGCGGTTTCTAAAGCTAAAGAAGCAGGAGCGGCAGCGGTGATCTGTGCCAGTACCGGCAATACCTCTGCGGCGGCGGCGGCCTATGCGTGCTCGCGGGGGCATGCGCGCCTATGTCCTGATCCCGATGGGTACGTGGCTTTGGGTAAGCTAGCCCAGACTCTCATGTACGGCGCAGAAATTATTGCCATCCGCGACAACTTTGACTGCGCCCTGACCCTGGTCCGTCAGATGGCGGATCACTATCCAGTCTCCCTGGTGAATTCTGTCAACCGTTTCCGTCTGGAGGGCCAAAAAACGGCCGCTTTTGAGATTGTTGATGCTTTAGGAGATGCCCCGGATTGGTTGTGTACACCCGTTGGCAATGCAGGCAACATCACGGCCTACTGGATGGGATTTTGTCAATACCATCAACAGGGTAAAACCAGCAAACGTCCTCGTCTCTTCGGCTTTGAGGCTGAGGGAGCTGCAGCCATTGTTCGCGATCAGGTGATCACCCATCCGGAGACCATTGCCACCGCGATTCGCATCGGTAATCCGGCCAGCTGGGTTCGGGCCAAAGCCTCGGTTCAGGTCAGTCAGGGGGCCATTGATGCCGTTTCAGATGCCGAGATCCTGGAGGCGTATCGTGTGTTGGCCCGTTCCACAGGCATTTTTTGTGAACCCGCCAGTGCTGCCTCCGTGGCCGGATTACTAAAATATCGAGACCAGATTCCCTCCCATGCCTGCATCGTCTGTGTGCTGACCGGACATGGACTCAAGGATCCGCAAACCGCAATTGACCACTGTCAAGCTCAGATCCACGCGGGGATTGACCCAACTCTTTCGGCGGTCGCTCAAACCATGGGGTTCTAGATGCACGGAATGGGTAGGTCAGAAGGAGCGGTCCAGGCGATTTCCGATTCCAACCAACCGAGTTAGGCGGCTCCGGCGTGAGATGGGCATGTCAGAATGAGAGGGTCATGATCACCAACCCTGACTACCAGATTGCTGCACCCGATACTCACCCCCCAGCCACAGGCAGGACGGGGGGAATACGGCAGTGGTGGATGCAGTTGACTCAAAATCTGCGTCTGGAGACTCAGCTGCTGTTTGTGGCTACCCTGGCTGTTTCATTAGTGGTGACCAGCTTTACCTTTTGGGCCGTCAACAATGTGCAACAGGACGCCCAGTTTAACGACACTCGCTTTGGTCGGGATCTAGGGCTGTTGATGGCTGCCAATGTGGCTCCCTTAGTTGCCAATGGTGAGATCGAACAGGTGGCTCAACTTTCTCAGCAATACTACGACAGCACTACCAGCATTCGCTATCTGCTCTATGCCGATCCCAATGGTCAAATTTACTTTGGCATTCCCTTTTCAAATCCGGAGGTCACCACCTCCCTTAACCTGACCCGACGGATTCAACTTGCTGACAATCGGCCTCCGGCAGAGGGAGAGGCGATGGTGCGCACTCACATTACACCGGCAGGCAGGATCACGGACATTTTGTCGGCATCTATCAGCAGGGCCGATTTCTGGGCACCTTAGGCCTGGGGATCAATCCCAATCCCACGCTGGTGCGATCCTCCCAACTGGGCGCGCGAAGTTTCGGTGGGTGTGTTCCTCGCCGTATGGGTTCTGGCCATTTTAGGATCCGTCGTCAATGCGCTGACAATTACCCGCCCCATTAAGGAACTGGTGGATGGGGTGCAGGGGATTGCTCGGGGTAACTTTCAACAGCGGATTGTATTGCCTTTCGGTGGCGAACTCCGACAGCTGATCGACAGCTTTAACGAGATGGCAGAGCGATTGCAAAGTTATGAGGAGCAAAATATTGAGGAGATTACGGCTGCCAAAGCCAAACTAGAAATTCTTGTGACCTCTATTGTCGACGCTGCTATTCTTCTGAACGAGGACTTTAAGCTGCTCCTGGCCAATCCTGCCGCGATCAAAATGTTTGGCTGGGAAGGAAAACCCATCCTAGGGGAACAGATATTTTTCTTACTACCAGAACCCCTGAGGATTCAGCTGACCCGCCCCCTATTTCAAATGGCGCGCGGAGAAATGGAAAGTAGTGAGTTTCGCATCAATTTACCGGAACCCAGTGCTCGTCATATTCGTGTCATGCTCTCCACCGTATTTGATCAGCGCCGTCTGAATTTAAAAGGGATCGTCTTTACAGTTCAGGATATTACCCGCGAAGTAGAATTAAATGAGGCAAAAGGGCATTTTATTAGCAACATCAGCCACGAGCTGCGAACTCCTCTTTTAGTATTAAGTCCTTCATTGAAATGCTCTACGAGTATGGCGAGCAAATTTCTTCGGAAGAGCGCCTTGACTATCTGGAAATTGCCAATCGAGAGACCGATCGCCTCACACGACTGGTGAACGATGTTCTCGATCTTTCCCGCTTAGAATCTGGAAAGCAGTACCACTTTGAGGGGGTTGATCTGGCCCAGTTGATGGAACAGACACTCCGGACTCACCAGCTGCAGGCAAGAGACAAGGGAATTCAACTCCGCAACGCTCTTGATCCAGGACTCCCACAGGTCTGGGGCAACTATGACTTATTGCTACAGGTGATGACCAATCTGGTCGGCAATGCGCTCAAATTTACAGCTGCCGGTGGCCAGGTTACCATTCATGCTCATACTGTCAATCACCCCGATGGCAATCCTCAGGCGGTGCGCATTGCGGTGGCAGATACCGGAATCGGAATTGATGCTGAGGATCAGGGACGGATCTTTGACCGCTTTTTCCGGGTGGAAAACCGTGTTCACACCCTGGAGGGGACGGGTCTGGGGCTGGCTATTGTCCGCAACATTCTCGATAAGCATCACAGCAAGATCGCGCTGGCTAGCCGCCTAGGGGAGGGGGCAACCTTCTGGTTTGACCTGCACCTTTTTGATGACAGTTCCAATCCTGGATTGCTAGCGCCTGGAGCCCCCGATTCCCGTTGCTGTCACTGGCAGCAGAAGCCTGAGAGTGCTCAAGAGGTCGAGGAGGCTCTGGAAGTCAGTACCAGTCCCTCCCCATCTGCCGACCTTTAAGCTTAATTGGGTCTCTCTGGAATTAACGGCGCCATTGGATCATTCCCTGGCCCTAAGGCTGTCCCTGCCCTTTAGCTGAGACTCTCAAGCGGCGGTGGAGCGGGACAATTGCACAATTTCTCCCACAAGTTCCACTTCGATATCCTCCCCGAGGCGATGAAACACAGCATAGGGGCGAAAGATCTGGCCCAGAGCCATGCCTAGATGGCAATCCGGCTGACAGTAGCAAGCAAAGGCCTGAATGGCTCGACCATTGGCATCCCAATGGTTTTGATCTTGGGAAAAGCAGTCACTGATGTCGTGATGAGGGGGGAGCCCGGGCAGATTCACAGCGTCATGCCCTAGTTCATCAAGACAGGCAATGGCAGCGATCAGATCGGGCTGATCTAGAACCGAGTAAAGAAAATAGTGGTGGACAGCATCATGAGTTTCACCACAATCGTATTGCCCCACCAGCAGTGTGGCGGACTCAAGCTGGGGATAATGGGCAAAACTTGTGGCCACAGCAGGGATGACATAGTCAGCCATTAGTTGCTGCCGTAACGCCACAGAATCTTCTATCCAATAAGACTTTTCATCATCACTCTCCATAACCCTGTTGAACTAAGGACATTAAGACCCACAAAGCGTTCTCTAACTTTGAGCGCTCACCCTATATAACTGAATCCCGAAGAATCTCACTAGATAGAGTGAAGATAAAATCAGATTATCCATCGACAGTTCCCCTGTCAATAGAGATATAGTAAGAATATCTGGTGAAAGATGAGGTTCTATGCGCCGGGATTTGCAATCTTCCCCTACAACCTTCGCCGCACGCTTGCGACAGGCGATTGGTGACGAAGCCATTTACGCTTTTGCCCGCCGTGCCCGTATCAGTGATACTGCTTTACGCAGTTATCTCAAGGGATCCGTCCCGGGCATCGACAAAGTGGTTCTGATTGCTGAAACGGCCAATGTTCACCTCCACTGGTTGATTACTGGAGAAGGATCTCCCGACACTGACACCTCGGGTCCCTCTGACCAGGCAGAAATGATCTATATCCCGTTTGTAGATGTTGCTGCCTCTGCGGGAACCGGGGTTCTGGTCCATGATGAGATGATTCGTGAAGTGATCGGCTTTGATGCTCAATGGCTGCGCACTAAAATTAAGGGCAGTCCCGCTGATTTGAGTCTAATTACCGTGCAGGGGGATAGTATGGCCCCCACCCTCCAACCCGGGGACATGATCTTTGTGGATCATAAAATTACCGATCTCAGGGATGGGATTTACGTATTCCAGATGGATGGCAATCTTTTGGTGAAAAGACTGCAAAAGTTACCCGGATCTCAGGTAAGTGTGATCAGTGATAATCCTCGCTTCCCTCCTTTTACCCTGGATCTGAATGATACTTCCCTGGGCTTGCAAATCGTGGGGCGCTTTCAGGGTCGCTTATCCTTTGAATCCTGAGCCCTGACCCGAGAGGTCATACCCGAATAGGCTGGGATCAACGGCCTGGGCGCTGATATCCCCTAACCCATACTCCTGCCAGCGGTGATCCACATGAGCTGCCATCGCCGGATCTGAGCGCAGGGGTTCCCCCCAGGGATGATCAGTCTCTGGAGGGATTTTGGTGGTGGCATCGATGCCCATACGCCCCCCCAAGCCAATTTGTGTCGAGGCAAAATCCAGGGTGTCAAAAGGGGTGCGGGGAAGAATAAAAACATCCCGTGTGGGATCGACTTTGGAGCTGATGGCCCAGATCACCTGGCGTGGATCGCGAACGTTAATATCCTGGTCCACCACCACCACAAATTTGGTGTATGTAAACTGAGGCAGCGCACTCCAGAAGGCTAAAGCTGCTCGCCGAGCCTGACCCGGATAAGATTTTTGATAGAAATAATGGCCGCTTTGTAGCTGAGTGCCTCCATGGGCAGAAAGAAATCGACAATTTCATTTACCTGTTGCCGCAGGATGGGGGTGTAGATGCGGTTGAGAGCAATGGCCACCATCGCTTCCTCTTTGGGGGGTTGACCGCTAAAAGTGGTCATGTAAATCGGATCTCGACGGTGAGTCATACAGTGAAAACGAATCAGGGGAGAATCCTCCACGCCCCCGTAATAACCCATGTGATCCCCAAACGGCCCATCCGGTTGCACCTCTCCAGGAGTAATCCGACCCTCAAGGATGATCTCAGCCTGCCCAGGAACTTCCAGATCCAGAGTTTTACATTTCACCAATTCCACTCCGGCTCCCCCGTAAAGACCAGCAAAGAGCCATTCAGAAAGCTCCAGGGGAATGGGAGTCGCCGCCGCCATAATCAGCAGGGGATCAACCCCCAGAGCAATCGCCACCTCCAGAGGTTGACCCCGTTCAGTAGCTTTCCGCAAATGGCGGGCTCCCCCTCGCACCGAAAGCCAGTGCACAGTCATCGTTTGAGCCGACTGCAGTTGCAGACGATAAACGCCCACATTGGGAGTGCCGGTTTCGACATCCCTGGTGATCACCAGACCCAGCGTAATCACTTTGCCCGCATCCTGAGGCCAGGGGCGCAACAGGGGAAGCTGACAGAGATTGAGATCCTCAGTGATTACCACCTCCTGACAGGGAGCCCCCCAAAGAATTGGATTCGGTTTGGCCTTGATCACATCCCACAGAAGTAAACCCATATCCAGAAGCTGGGCAGGAGATTTTGGGGGTTTTGGACTCTGGAGTTTCCCCAGTTTTATCCCTAAGTGCTCTAACTCCTGCTGATCTTGCATACCCATTGCCCAGCACACCCGTTCCACTGTGCCCAGTGCGTTGATCAGAACCGGAAAGGTGGAACCCTTAACGTTCTCAAACAGGAGCGCAGGTCCCCCACAGGCCAGGAGACGATTGCTGATCTCAGCGATTTCCAGATCAGGGTCGACGGCAGACTGGATCCGGCGGAGCTGACCACGGTCTTCCAGGATCCTGATAAATCCACGTAAATCTCTGGCCATAACGTGCAAAGAGGAGAACTACTATCCATTGTGGCCGATGTTCAAATTGTGCCATGCGACCGCTGCCGATCTGGTTTATTTTAGGATGATGATGATGCTGGCCAATCTACTTCTGGGGGTTAAGCTGCTGTTTGTTGCACCCCCAGACACAAGAGATTCACTGAAGGTGAGGGAAAAGCCGTGCAGGTAGCCTTGAATTACTATCGCATGCTGTCGGTGCCGGTACAGGCGGAAGAGCCCCAGATCGAGCAGGCATACCGGGATCGCTCCGGCCTACCCTATCAGGGGGCAGCCTCTTCGTCCTCGCTCTGGCAGGGGTTGTCAGCTCCTACCCTGGAAGCTCGCAGCAAACTTCTGGATGAAGCCGTCATGGTGTTATTGAATGCTGAACAGCGGCAACACTACGATGCCCAGCTGATGGCTCAACCTTATTTGCAGGTGAATCACGAGCTCCTCCCAGGGGCGATCGTGCTTCTCTATGAGGCTGGAGACTATCCGGCAGCCCATGAGCTGGCAAGCCTGGGTCAGGATCTGGATCCAGAGTTTCATCCTGATGCCCATCTGCTCTCAGCACTGGCCCGCCTGGAGATGGGACGGGAATCCTGGCAAAAACACACCTATGAAGAAGCTGCAGTCTGGTTAGATGGGGCGCTTACCGATCTGCAGAGCCAGCGACTCTTTCCGGAGTTACAGGCCGAGATTCTTGCCGATTTGGGAAAATTACGTCCCTATCGCATTCTGCAACTTTTGCACGAGCCCCCGAGCTGGAACCTGCCATTGGCAAGCGGGACGCTGACAGTCTTTCTGCCCATGAGCGCGGCCTGATCCTGCTGCAAGCCATGTTGGACGAACGACAGGGCATTGAAGGACATGGACAGGATGGTTCTGGTTTAACCACCGAGGATTTTCTCCGCTTTATTCAACGGACTCGTCGGCACATGACGGCTTCTGAGCAAGCCTCACTTTTCCAGAAGGAGATGGAGCGCCCCTCATGGTGGCTATGTACCTGGCGGTGCAGGTGCAGATGGGACAGGGATATTTGAACAACAGACCCGCCTTGATCCGGACGGCGCGGGGTCTGCTGGCCCGGCTAGCCCAACATCAAGATGTCCACCTGGAGCAGTCCATCTGTCACCTCCTGCTGGGAGAAACCGAGATTGCTTTACAGCATTTGCAGCAAATGCAGGAGCCTGAACCTCTGGCGTTTATCCGCGAGCACTCCCAGGGTTCCCCCGATCTGTTGCCTGGACTCTGCCGCTATGCGGAAAAGTGGTTTAAGGAAGAAGTGTTGTCCCAAATTCGTGATCTGGAAAGCGCAGCAACAACTCTGCAGGATTATTTTGATAATCCCCAGGTCCAGACCTACCTTGATGAAATGCTCTCGAGAGAAGAACAGGCGGCGGGTGGCGATATCGCTCCTCCGCTGCCGTTCACGCCTGTAAGTCAGGGGCGGAAGACCCAGGATCTCTCCCCTGCTCAAAACTCCTCTCCCTATGCCCTACAGGGACTGGCCGCAGGCGCCAACACCCTTGCTCCTGACCCCACAGTTACAGACACCACCATGCCTCGCGAACCCAAACTTGACTTTGCCACCTCGCGCATGGCCAACCGCACAACTTCTGCCTGGGACAGTGTCGCTCCCCTCTCCTCCCCTTTCCCCGCCGAACCCGAACGGGGTAGGAGTTCCCAGAAGTCCTCGGCAGTGGGAGAACCTCGTTCTGCCAGAGGGGGTGAGATCCTGCCTCCTCGCATGGCAGAACTGCCTACGCATCAGGGACCCCCTCCCTCTCGACCCTCTCGGCTGGATAATCCCTATCCCCCTTCGATGCGCCACCGCAACCGCAAACGTCCTGCACCTCAGCCTGAAGGTGGAATCGTGCAACAGCTCTGGCAAAACAATATTGTGCGTCTTTCGCTGGCAACGGGATTGCTGGTATTCGCAATCTTTTTGATTTTTCGAGTTGCGCAGGTAATCATGCGAGCTCCTCAGCCTCCTGAGGCCAATCTCCCCTCTCCAGAGGAACCCCCCCAGGTAAACCTCAATCAACCCCCTCTGGATCTGGCCACTGCTCCCTCCCCAAACCTTGCTTCCCCCGACCCCTCTCCTCAGGTCCCTGTCCAATGGCAAGGAGTGTCTCAGGTGCGGGTGATTTCTGCGGATGGCGTTAATATTCGCCAGGAACCGGCGTTGCAGAGCCCCCGGGTGGGAACGGCCGCCAGTCGCGCCCTGTTAACGGTGGAAGAAGTGCAACTCAGCCTCGATCCTCAAATTCCTGCCTGGTTACGAGTCAATCCGCCTCAGGGGGCCGGGGGTTGGATTGCTGTGGAATTTCAGGGCACGCCTCTGGTTGAGAGAGTGCAGTAAGGCCCGTGAGCTCATTCATTGAGAAGGGTGTGCATTTGTGGATATCTTGCGTAATGTGCCTTTGGGGATCTATCTAGAATCTCCGCGCACATGGCTGCATAAGTTGGATCCACGGGTGAAACTGGCCTGGCTCCTCAGCGTGTTGTTGAGTCCAATTCTGGCCACCAATGGATGGCGGATCCTGGTGGTGCTCGTCCTGATTGGGTTGACCTTTGTCTGTCGCTTCCCCTGTCGAGTCTGGATCCGGCAACTGCCCCTAGTCTGCTGTTTTGCGATTGTCACCTTTGGGCTAACCGCTGTGGCCCCCCGATGGCCTGGGGGTGATGTCCCATCCACAGAGGCAGGGACCTGAGATTCCTGCTTACGGTATAGTGGCCCGCCCAGCCCTGGTTTCTCCTCTCCCGGCGGCAGCCGATCCACCCACAACCCTGCTCTCCAGAACCTGGGAGGATCTCCCCGCCCCCTCAGGCTACGAGTATTTTCTGATCAACCACCGATTTTTGGGGTTGGGTCCCATGGTAGTTTCGCGGCGGAGTATTTCCCTGGCTACCCGACTGGGAACCCTGATCTTTACACTGCTCTACAGCACCAATCTTTTTTTGATCACCACCGGACCTGAGGCTGTAGCAGAGGGGTTGGATTTTCTCCTCCGCCCTTTACGCCGCTTCAAGATCCCCACCGCTGAGATTATCTTGACCCTGACGCTGGCATTGCGGTTTTTGCCTCTGGTGTTGGAGGAGGTGCAGAACCTGGTGCGGTCGGTGCGAACCCGAGATATTCGCTGGCAAACCCTGGGGTTGCGAGGGACGGTGCATACCCTGCTGACCTTGGTGGAACGCCTCCTGGAGAATCTACTGCTGCGAGCAGAACAAACCGCTGCTGCCATGCAGGCCCGCGGTTACGCTGGTCCCCATATTCCGATTCGCTGGAGTATGCTGCACCTGCGCCCATGGGACTGGAGCATGCTGGTGGGGTTGCCCTCTTCTGGCTGATCCGTCTGGGCTGGTTCCACCCCAGTTAGGCCTGCTGGCCCCCCAGGATGGCGCGACAGCGAATATAGGGTCCTCCTGCATCCACCTTGGCGGGTTGCCCCTTGCCACAGTGCCCGGATCCCAGATCCCAGACAAAATCTTGAGACACTGCATCTACACTTTTGAGAACATCAAAAGCATTGCCAGTGATGGTCACCCCTCGCACCAGATCCGTGAGCTGGCCATCCTTGATGCGGTAGGCCCGTTCTACCCCGAACATAAATTCACCCGTGGCATCTGCCTGGCCATTGCGGGCTCCCTCCAGATAAAAGCCCTCAGGCGTACTGGCAATCATCTCAGCCAATGTCAGCTCGCCAGGTTCAATGTAAGTGTTGCGCATCCGGATTAAGGGTTGATCGGAGTATTCCCAGGCCCGAGCATTGCCGGTGGGTTCCACCCCAAACAGGGCTGCGGTTTCACGGTTATGCAGATAACTTTTGAGGATGCCCCGTTCTATAATCACGGTGCGCTGGGTGGGCACGCCTTCGTCATCTATGGGAAGGGATCCGCCTGCTCCGGGTTGCCATTCCGAGGCCCCAGAATCACAGAGGGTGACCACCTCACTTGCCACCTGCTTCCCCAGCTGATCGGCAGCCACTGAGCCCGCCAGGACAAAGTCAGCTTCCACCGTATGGCCAATCGCCTCATGAACCAGCAGACCCACAATTGAAGGGGAGAGGATCACAGTCGAGCGCCCTCCTTCTGGGTACTTAGCGGAGAGCAAGTCCACGGCAGTGGCAGCAGCCCGTTCGGCCATCAGGGCAGGTGGGGTGCGGAAGAGACACTCCCATCCGCCGGTGACCCCGATCGACTCTGATCCACTGCTTAAGTTGCCAGCAGCTTCCGCAATGGCATGAATGCGGAATTCTGGCCGGACGAGACGGAAGGAAGCGTTGGCGCCATCACTGGTGACCACCGCCTTTTCTTCAAAAATTTCGTTGTAGGTGCAGCTGGCAGAGGTGATCTGTTGAGAGGCTTTGCGGGCCTGAGCTTCTGTTTCCAGCGCCAGCGCCAGCTTTTCCTGCAGAGGCTTCTCCAGAACCTCTGCCACCCCAGCTTCCGAGAAATCTCCTGTAGCCAGGGTTACAGAAGGCAGCCGATCGAGTTTGTGTTGTCGGTAGGCGGCACTAGCTTGAGCAGATTGCCGTGCCATCGCAATCGCCTCTCGGATTGCCTGGGAAGAGAGAGTTCCTGTCGCTGCAAACCCCCAGGTTCCCCCCTCCAGGACGCGCACTCCTACCCCAGTGCGACGGCGAACACTACTGCGCTCAATCCTGCCTTTTTCGGCGGTAATGCTGCGAAAGATCTTGCTGTGGTAGCGCAACTCCACGAATCCCTCTGCGTCTTTGATAATGTCTGTCAGTTGTTCTCGCATTTACCACCTGAAAATCGGGAATCCTATTCGATGTCATTTCCACCCCTAGTCTGCCTGCCAGCCAACCAATAGGGGAACGGGATCGCGTTCTGTTCTAGTTATAACGCGTCTTCCTTGAGGCTAAAAAAGTCCCCCAGTTCTACATGCGGATGACAGTCTATACAGGTGGTCACCCTTGGCGGATAGGGAAATGTCACATCCGGGTGCAGGGCCTGAAAAAAACGAGAGTCTGGCAGTCGGAAGGGGACAATCTCCCCCTGTTGAACTGAACGGGAATTGGGTCTGAGGTAACTCCACGCCAGTTGTAGATCCACCCCCAGAGGGGGTTGAATGCGTTGACCATAGTGATCAGGATCTGCCAGTAACCGTTCCCAGGTTTGACTGGGCATCACCTCTGCGGGTAAGGCCAGATGACAGGTGCCGCAATGGCGGACATAAGCAGCCTGTTGTAACTGCTCCTGAGTTAAGGATTCCTGTGCAGAGACCATCCACGCCAAACCCATACTGATGAATAAAATCACCATACCCAGCCAGAACCGTTGTTTCCCCACGCCCTTGATCTCCTTTACTCCTTGAATGCTGATTCCTACCCTCTGTTCTCAACCGACGGGGCAAGCATGACAGCGGTAGGGGTGGGGGCATTGACGCGGGAGCCATTGCCCAGCTGACCTGCATGATTGCTTCCCCAGCAATAGGCGGTCTGATCCTTGAGCAGGGCACAGGTATGGGCGGCCCCCGCCGTAATCGCCTCGACATTCTCTAGGCCCGCAACCGTCACAGGAATCGAGGACATGCGGGTGGTTCCATTTCCCAATTGCCCTAATGTATTAGCGCCCCAGCATTGGACCCGATCATCCTGCAGGATGGCACAGGCATGAAAACTACCCGCAGTGATCGCTTGGGCCGACTGCATTCCGTTTACCAGAACTGGCATGCGGCCTGTGTCTAAACTGCCATTGCCCAGCTGACCAAAGTCGTCCACCCCCCAGCAAAGCCCCTGCCCTTGCCCAGTCAATCCACAGGTAAATCCTTCACCAGCGGCCAGTTCCTGTAGCGGGCCAATCCCCAGATTCTCAGGCTCAAAAGCCCCGTGATTCACCAGGTAGGCTCCCCAGCACCAGGCGACATGGTTTAAATCCAGGGCACAGGTATGCCAGCTTCCTGCCTCCAGGGCTTGGGCCTGCAACAAGGCTCGAATCCAGAGCGGTGTTTGCGATCGAGTTCCTGCCTGTACCCCTGCCCCCAGTTGACCCCGCAGATTGGATCCCTGGCAGTGGATGGTTTGATCCACAAGCAAAAAGCAGGTGTGATAGCGACCTGAGCTCACCGCCTGAGCAGGGGAAGCCAGCATGGTCACGGCCTCAGGACTGGATGTATCGATGGCGGTCGGGGGAAAGGTTTCATCCCCATCAACTCCCCAGCATTTCACCTCTTCGGCTAAGACAGCGCAGGTCTGGGTGCCAGATGCCTCCAGATCCATGACCCCATGCAAGCCTGAAACTGGGGTAGGGTTCGCTGCAGAGGTACCCGTCCCGATCCCGATCTGCCCCTTTTCATGGCTTCCCCAGCACCATACAGTCCCGTTCACATGTAAACCACAGGTGTGAGCAGCCCCGGCAGTTAGCTTTTGAAAGGCAAGCCCCGGTTGAGCAGCACCCGATCTGGCCAGCAGGAGCATTCCCCCCAAGAACAGTAGGGGAGGCAAGCACTGTAAAGGCAATCTGATCGGGGTGGGCAAAGGCATGAATAGGGAATGCGGCAACCTCAACTACACCTGAGCCTGGGTATTGTCCAGGAGAGCCTGGAGTTGATCGAGAGCTTCCTGAGCAATCTGTGCCTGTTCCGACAGGGATTGCACCACCGCAGCACTGGATTGGGCCGCCACCACCGTATTATTACTTTTGCGTTGAATTCGATCCGCCAGGCCCCGAATGCGACTACTGGCTTCAGTGGTTCGTCCCGCCAGCTTCCGAATCTCCTGGGCAATGGCCCCAAACCCTCCTACGGTGCCGCCGCTACTGCGATTCGCCTCGACGGCTGCGTTGAAGGAAAGCAGACGGATATATCCGGCCACTTCCACAATCAGATCGGCAATGGTGTTAATCTCGCGCAACTCCGAAGACAGATCCTGACTACTACGGGCAATTTCCTCGGCCAGGCTGCGGACTTTTTCCACCCCTTCAAAAGTGGCTGAAAAGGTGGATTTCCCTTTCTCTGATAACAGCGCACTGATGTCAAGAATGCGGGTATTCAGTTGAGCCAGTTCATCTGAACGAGCCTGTGCCGCTTGCCGCTCCACTTCCAGGGCCAGGTTCTGGGCGAGGATCTCCGACTTTTGCCGCTCTAGATCTTGGGCGTACTTCAAGCTGCGGTTTTTCTCTTTTTCCAGAGCCACCAGTACCGATCGCATCTTTTCCTGCTGCTCTTCAATCTTGCGCTGGGTTGCAGGTGCACCTGGGCCTGGGCCACCAGCAAAATGGGCATATCCAGCAATCGGTATTCGTTGTTGCCTAAATCCACCACAACCGGATCATAAATCGTTTCTTCAGGGCGCTGAAACGCGTGCTGGGCAGCCTCTACTACGGTTGAAGCTCCCTGGACGAGAATATAGTCCCGTTGGTGAAACTCAATCATAGAATTGATCGGACGGTTCAAAAACACATCCAGACCATAGGGACGACTTAACATCCACTCCAGAATGGCGCGGCGAGTCAACATCCCGATGATGCCAGCGTCATCACCCGTGACCACAACACCACAAAGATTGTTATCATCCTCAAGACGGCGTACAACATTTTCGCAAGGGGTTTCGTGGCTCACCTGAAAATCAATCAGGTTCAGATCGCGAAGCTTGGCATCTGTGGATAGTTTGGGGGTTTCGATAAGAGTTGACATATCTGCCCTTGCTGCAGCCTGCGCTTAATGGTTACCTTTGCTTTGTATCGCAAAGTCTAGCTTCAGTGTAGGACCTAGCTGCTAAACTTTCCACCTCCTGGAGACTAAGAGAGGTTAAAGAAGTTACATCCAACACGGGAGTCATCAATTAGCCCATGTCACCCTCTTCTGCCCCGATCTTGCTGCTAAAGCTGTTACTCCTTTCGCTGGGGCTGAGTTTTACGCTGAAACAGGGGGGCCCCTTGCTAGCTCTACCAGCGGCTACCCCCACATTGCTGATCTTGATCTGCCTTCCCGGCCTGGGTGTTGCTTTGATTCTGTTCTGGCTAACTCAGCGCAGTCGTGAATCCCACCAGGAAGGCGATTGAACTCTGAGGCTGCTATTGTTGCACCAACTTCACGGTGACGGTCGGGCTGGTCTGTCCACTGGCGGTGGCTTTGAGGGTGACTTGATAGGTGGTACCTGCGGAGGGAAATGCAGGACTTACGGTCAGCCGGAATCGTCCCTGGTTATCCGCCTGGACGGTTTGATTCACAAGGGTGGTGCTGGCATTAATAAATCCGCCACCAATGCTGCGTTCAGCACTGACCTGAATTTGGACCGAGGCGCCAGGGAGGGTCTGCCCCTCCAATTGGAAGGAGTTGCCCGTCACCCGATCCCCATCCTTATAGTTGGTGAGTTGAGGCAGCAGTTGCGGTCCCTGTCCCACAATCGAAGCAGAAACATCCTGAGTGGTCAGGGTTTGGTTGGTGGTGACCGCGCCATCGATCAAGCGAATTGCTTGTTCAGCGGTGGCAAACCGGACTTCCCCCTGGCGTTCTAGCCGTGCCACCACAATCCCCTCTTGAGTTCGATCCTGGGGTTGTATCAGCTTATTGGCGACGTAAATGCCTGGGGAAACCTCCTGGGCATTCAGGGTTTGCAGTTTCTGTCCATCCTGCACCAGGTAGAGGTTGACATTGCTATTGGGAGTGCCGTTGACGGTGATCAGCATAATTTCTCCGGTTCCCAGAGCACGGTTGCCAGCATTGTGAACCACAGAATCAATGGCAACATTGACCGGAGTCCTGACGGTGAAATTCCAGGTCACCCGCCGCGTTGTGTTTTGAGTGTTGGTGAACTCCAGCAGGACATCATGTTCTCCGGGCGACAGCGGAGTTGTGGGGCGATAGCTGAAGAAATCTTTGGTAATCACAGCCATTGAGGTGACTTCTTTGCCGTCCACAAACACCTTGACCGTCTCGGGCCGGATAGAGACCCCATTTGCAGGTTTAAAGGAAGCCGAGATAGGTGAATTGGGATCTACTTCAGCTGCCGCAACCGCCGGACTGGGGTCAGTGATTTGTTGAGCTTGAGTCAGTCGAGGTGTGGCTAGTAGCCCAAGGACAACACTGCTCCCTACCAGGGATGTAAGCAGAGATTGGGATAATGAACGAGTCAGACGCATAGAATTACCACCTTTCTATCGATGATTGATGTACTGCTAACTTCCAGGTTGATCATGAAAAGTCTGTGAATTTATCATCTCTGATTCCTCTAGGGCCTATCAACCCAAAAGAAAAAACAACCAGATCACTTCTAATCATTGTGAGTGATTGTAGGAAAGACCGTCATGAATTGAATACGCTGCAAGAACATAATCATGCCCAGATCTATCCCAAATGCCATGAGAGCCCTAGTTTCAGAATGAAGCAAATGGCCCGGTGCTAGTAGGAGACTAAGCCTTAATATCTATAGGATAGATGGGGTCTCCCATTGCGCTCTTGGCCAGTAAGTTTCACCTTAAACCCCATGCTGATTCCTAGTAAACATAAAGTGTGCCTGTGGGATGGAGATCAAGACAGTGATCGCCAGAGAGATCATTGACCGGAAGCACCTGCACATGAATGCGGTTTTGTTTAACCTCCACCTGATACTGCACCGGCGTCAGCATCGGGGTGTTAACGGCCAAACAATTGGGGATGAGAACAGAAAACAGTTCAACACTTTCACCCGGCTGCACCTCCGTCACCACGGGACGTGGATCCGTAAGGCCATACTCCAAGGATCTTCGGTCTGATTTATCAATAAAATTGACACCGGTTGATTCGGATCAAACTGACCTACCCCCTGCCAAACAGGATCAGCTCTTGCTGCCAGCCAGGCCTGAGGAAAAAGACTGAGAATCAAGGAAAGGGGTAGAGTTGCGCACAACCTCCCTACGGCTGAGAGGGCAAAAGCAGGCATGGGGTTTCTGATATCCTCAGAGATCATGACCTTAACTGGCGAGTAATTGTTCCGACCTGCAGCGGATCAAGAGAGCGACAGACCTAGCTTTAAGCCCAGCAGCGCATGGGTAAACAGCAAACAGAGGATCAGGCTGCCCAGATAGGCATGGGTGGTACGCAAGGCAGCGCGATTCCCCCCCAAATCCTGTCAGGGAGATCAATCCATTCAGCAGCAGCAGGATCAACACCGCCGATCCGGTCCAGAAATGGGGGCTGGATAAAATTGATTCCCCTTGCATCACCAGGGATAAGAGACCGCCTGTGTATCCCAGGGCAATGAAGATACTCATCCAGAGCACTATGTTTCGGTGATCGGTTAAATTTTTCTGGGTCACCTGCGGATCCGTGAGTACCCGCCCCCGCCATCCGGTGAGCCCTGCAACACTGCCCATAACCATGACCACGATCCCCATCATCAGGGGGTGTCCCCATTGCACCACTGGGGCGGGCATATGCCAACTGCGAAACATCTCGGCCACGGGCAGGAGAACTTCACTCAAGCGGGAGCCTAGGGATGTGATCAACATGACGGTCCACCTCAATCTGCAAAACGGCAATGGGACAGAGCCCCTCAATTGTACCGATCCTGTGGCTCCTGAAACTGGAGGCCAAATCGGGCTCAGGGTCCCTCTCGCTGTACAATGTCCCTGTTAGCGACTCGATGCGCACGAAGAAACAGGATTCACCATGGCCATGCAGCTTGTTACGGACAACCTGATGCTTGAGGTTGAGCAACTGAGGGATGTCCCTTCCACTTGGCGGGGACTCAAACTGATGACCAGGCGGGCCGATATCAACCTGAACCTGAGCCCAGGCAAGCAGGTGGAGGTGAAAGCCGAGGATCCCTCGCTGGCTGGGGCGTACGAGGTGGATCAGATCCTCTCTCCAGCTGCTCCTCGGGGTTGGCGGCTTTTCCTGGTCAAACCTGGAGTTGCAAGAGTAAAAGCTCAACCTGGTGACAGCAGCGCGAACAATACCGACAAGCTCTTTAATGTAGAAGTGTCAGGCTTGATCGGTCCGAATGTGCGCAAGAGTGTGACCTCTTATCTGATCCCCTTTTCCCGGCTTTCTCAGGAAGTCAAACGCATTACCCGCACCGGCGCCAAGATTGTCAGGATCAGCGAATCCTCGCCCTTGGCTCCCCGTTCCCAGGACTAGTCCCATTTGCGTAGACTCTGGTGACGGCTGAGCCGCCATATGCCGAATAATAATTGGGCAAACATGAGTGAGAATGCCAGCAAGACGGCAAAAAAACCAATCCGTCCCAACCAGCGCCATGCTCGCATTTCCGTCAGCCCCACCAGGGCCCATGAACCCGGATGGACCACTCCCCCAATCAGAAAGCACCAGGAAAGCAGTCGCCGGGCCCGCAGACGGTTGCCCATCAGCAGCAATCCTCCTCCCGCTGTCAGGTTGAGAATACCCATAAACCCCAGATAGGCGTAAAAGAGTCGCCAGGCAAACCGTTCGACTGGAATGGTTGACCAATCGATCGGTTCACCTGTGTCAGGAAGGGGGGGAGGATCGGGAAGAAGCGGATCTGTCTGGTCCAGGATGACTCCCAGAGAAAGGGCAGCCACCAACATTGTGAACCCCACAAGCAGATTCAACTGCCCTGGAGAACGCAGAGATGAGGGGGAGCGAGAGGGGTTGGGATCACTCATGCAGGCTCGTCTTCAAGTGAATTGTTGGCTAAATCGAAGATCAGGTGAAGGTGCAGCGTTCTATTACAGAAAGGGAAGTCAAGCACAGCATCAAGATACACAGTTTGCCCTCAAGACCCTACTCTAGTATGCAAGCATTCTCATGATTCATTGTCCTTTGATGTTACCGCCCTCTTACTCTCCACTTCCTGAACGTCCGGTTGTGCAGTGGCCCCAGCAGGCACGGGTGGCAGTTTGGGTGGTGATCAACATTGAACACTTTACCTTTGGCAAACTGGGCACGGCCCTGCAGCCTCATCTCCACAGCTCCCCTGAGATCGCCAATTATGGCTGGCGAGACTATGGAAACCGTGTTGGCATTTTTCGGCTGTTTGATCTGTTCCGAGAGTTGAATATTCCTGTGACCGCTGCTCTGAATGCTGAAATATGTGAGCTGTACCCAGCTATTCTGGATGGCATTCAATCCTGTGGATGGGAGGTGATGGCGCATGGATTGAATAACAGCACAGGGCACAGTGGCCTTTCAACAGACGCAGAAACCTCATTGATCCAGACCATCCTGTTAACGCTTGAGAAAGGGCTGGGATTCAGGCCCCAAGGCTGGTTAACCCCTGGATTCTCAGTGACAGAACACACATTTGAACTGCTGCGATCTGCAGGCATTCTTTACACAGCAGATTGGGTAAATGATGATCAACCCCACTGGCTGGAGTTACCCCGCGGTCGTCTACTTGCCATTCCCTACACCCTGGAAGCTAACGATATCAGCCTGTGCCTGAGTGCTCGCCTGACTGGACCTGCCTTTGCTGAGGCGATCCAGGATCAATTTGATCAGCTCTGGTTGGAGGGGGAGCAGCAGGGTCGGGTCATGGCTATTGGGCTTCATCCCTTTATCGTGGGGCAACCCCTGCGTCTGAAATATTTGCGGCAATGTTTGACTTACATTCAGCAACGTCCCCAAACCTGGTTGACCACAGGATCCCAAATCTATGACTGGGTTGTTCACCATTATTCCTAGGAGAGGCAAGTCACGATGTCCCAAAGAACCATTATCAAGATCCCGATTGAAACCGCCACCCCCGAAAATACCCACCCCTTTGGCCAGCTTCTGGGGGCGGACGTGGCTAATCCCGGACTGGATATCCCTTTTTATCAGGGAAGAGTGTTGGAAGGAGACAACATAGACTTCATTTACCACGCTCAGGCTGTGATCCGCACCGCCAAGATCCTACCTGGGTATCCCGCGATTCGCTGGTTGGAACGGCATGCCCGCATGACTCAGCTCTTTGTGGGACTCGGAGATCAACCCTTCATTATGGTGTTTGCTCCGCCCAACCATGAGGACGGTCAAAAAGCTCCGGATCTGGATCGGGTTAAAGCCCTCAGGTTTCCCCCCGGGCATGGAGTTCTCCTGCATCTGGGCACCTGGCATGACTTCCCGATTGCCTGCGAACGGCCTGTGGTGGTCCTGACTGCCAATTCAGCTGAGGTGGTGCAAGCGCTGGCCGAGATGCAGGAGGCCTCTGAGATGAACCAGGGAGATGTTTACAAAATCTCATTACCCGATCGATTGGGGGCTGAAATTCATTTGCAGGAAACAGCTGAACTCTCTTAGAGTAAAGCATTTGTAAGATAGACATTCTATCCAGGCCCAAAGGAGGGAGCTGTAACCAGGTGATGGAGCAGCACCTCCCTTGGCTGTTTTGGTTGATGTTAGCTAACCCCCGGAGAGAACCGTTTGGAATCAGGAGAATATTTCCAGGAAATGCCCTCGGGATCCTTACTGCGACTCCAATCGGAGAACCCCGCTTTGAATTTCCAGTAGGTAATGGCCGAAACCACAACCCCCAGGCGCTCGGCCAGCTGAGTTTGATTAAGAGGTCGAATCTGCGAAAGGGTTTTACCTGCGGAGTGAGAAGGCGTGGTTTTTCAGAAGCGATCTGAAGCAGGGGAGCACCCCCACCCACAGTGGATGATTTGCTGGCAGATCCCTCCACAAAACTAGAATAAGAGGAGGACGGAGAAGATGAAATTTCATCCTGTTTTCTGAGCAGACTGAACTGGCTGAGAAGCTCAACATTTTCCACATTGAGCAACTCCTCCAGATTGGAGGTTTGATTGATTAGCTCAATCTCACGATTAAATTCCTCCTCAATCACCTTGAGGTAGTAATCTCGCTTGCTGGTATCCAGATTATCCTTTAGCAGACTGACCGCCATCTTGACGTTGAGGAGAGGATCACTGAGTTCCTGAAGAAATTTCTTAAATAGGTTGCCTTTGACCTCTGTGAATTGCTCCAGCCGCTGCAGTTTCTGACGGGTATCCTCAATTTTGCGATGTGCGGTGGCGACCTTTTCTAAAGCAACACGGTGGCGATGAAGGGCCATCTCAACAGCACAATAGAGTTCTCGCTCTTTGAAGGGCTTAATGATATAGCCAAAGGGTTGAGCCTCCTTAATCCGATCCAGGGTTTCATCGTCGGCATAGGCAGTCAGATGAACAATCGGCGTCTGAAATCGTTCGTGAATCTGTTTCGCTGCTTCGACCCCATCGACATTTCCCTTCAGCACAATGTCCATCAGCACCAGATCAACCGGAGTATCTTCCAGTTTGCGGACCGCCTCTTCTCCTGAAGAGACAATGGCCGGGACAACATAGCCAAACTTTTTGAGAATGTTTGCAATGTCTTTGGCGATAATCTTTTCATCCTCGACGATCAGGATGCTGCCTTTGACAGGTTGATGTGTTTTTTTCAAGGTTTTTTCCTCAGGAACACTATGGGAATGGGGTATGAATGCCGAATGACCGTTTTTTTCGATCAAATTCTATTGTACCTTCAAGCTGCGCTGATCGGGTAGAGAATTTATGCAATTCTCAATGCGATGTTGGTGAAACTCCCCAGCACATCTGTCTGGTTCCGGCAGTTCCGCAAAAGAAAGTGAAATTTCACCCCAGGAGTTACTGAAGAGAGAGTCG
>JAAUUJ010000029.1 GCA_012030715.1 Synechococcaceae cyanobacterium SM2_3_1
CTCGACTTTATCCTGATGAAAGAAAGATGCAAGACATCCAATCTGTTCTTGGCAGGATCATCTTATACGGCGATGAAGGAGATGAAGAGATCCAAGCTGGTGAGATTTTGGGCTATTGGATCACCTGTGATGATCCCGATGAAGTTGTTTACCTAGCCGATCAACTCAACCAAGATTTCTTTGAGACTGTTCAGATTCTCCCTGATTTAGAAGATGAATTTGCTATCTGCCAACCTGCACTCTATATCTCCCAGGTTTTTCTAGAACCACAATGGCGAGGTCATAGCTTAGCTCTAGAGTCTACAGCTTTATACATTCACTTTTTAGCAAATCATGGTTTTATCTTCTTCTCTCCTGCTCCTCCAGGAGTTCGAGAATCACCTGAAAGAGAACGACAGATTAAACGACTGAGACGATACTGGCGAAAGCTAGGGATCCATCACTACAACCCAGAACATAACGTCATGTGGCAAGCTGGGTGGAGCTACAACGAGTGGCTAGAAAGTCAAGCTCAACGCGACTGAATCTTATAGTAGGACATCATAAGGGAAGATACAGAACAATCCCTTACCACTCACTGTGTTCTGTGCAATTCTCAATCAACAAGAGTTCATCGATGACTTGTCTGATCACCATCCGATCGTTGATCACAAATACTCCCGCCATAGATTCTTCCCTTGAGAGTCGAGCATAAGCAAAGTCAGGCATGGTAGCCCTATCATGAGTCAAGAGGATGCGATCTTGCTCAGCAGCCAAAGCCAAGATGGTCGGATCGTCAGCTTCTCGCAGACCCGTTTCCTGAACTCGCACCAGATCCAGCTCAGGTTGATGGAGGAACAGGCCACGCACGATATCCCCGTTGAAGTTCTCGTCACTCAGAAACCTCAGCACCTGAACTCAACTCCGCTTCTGAGCTAACAACCGAGCTCGGATCTGAGTGAGATCCGGCTGAATCTCAGATAGACGGTGCTGAACCTCCTCAGCTTGTTGCTCTCGTTGCTCCAAGTAGGCGTTGACCTCTTCTTGATGTCGGAGGTAGTAACCGACGGTGGCATAGATATCGGCTAGGTCCAGGGTTGGGGTAGCGTTGAGCAATAGTCTCCGCTGCAGCACCATCCTGAAAGGCCCGGATCACGAGCTCTAGGAGCACATGAGACTGGCCCACCCGGATGGCACCGGATTCATCCTGTTGCAGTGGGGGAGCTTCTTTCTCCAATGTCAGACTCATGTTTTGGTCCTAGAGGTGTCTACCTGGGATCCTAGCCCGAAGAGGTTCTGATTGAGGATGGTCGAGCAGAGGACCCAATGAACCTAGGCTCCAGCGATGAATCCGTCTGGGTAGACCGCAAGATAGGATCATATGAGCACCAATCGAATCCAATCGCTATGACTCACCCTCACCCCAACCAAACCCCTAATACGAGGCAGGCGAAGGAACACATTCCAGATCACCCACTGGCTAAGGGTGCTGGCACAATGGAGGGAGAAGCCTGGGAAGCCATCTTGGAAGCGATCCGAAGGGCCAGGGAAGAGGACAGAGAGTATCTGGACAGTCTGACGGATAAGGAGATCCAGTAGATATGTATTCTCAACAACTCATTGCTTATTTAACCTGATACCTGGACCAGGAATCTAGGTCTTGCACAGCTGCACAATAAGGGCACATATGACCACATCTGTGACACTTCAGCTCCCAGAGAAGCTTTATCAACGCTTGGTGGCTACCGCTACGGCTACTCAGCAACCCCTTGAGGCTGTGATGCTGAGAGCTCTGCAAGTGGGTAGTCCTCCTGCCTGGGATGATGTCCCTGAAGAATTCCAAGCTGATCTCGCGTCTCTGGATCGTCTGGCTGACGATAATCTGTGGCCTATTGCTCGGGGTCAGAAATCGCGAGAGCAGATGGAGAGATATGATCTTCTGCTTGAGGCCAATCAAGAGAGAGAGCTCACCGAGGGGGAACGCATGGAGCTCGCAACCTTGAGGATTGAAGCCGATCGGTTTATGTTGAGGAAGGCCCAAGCTGCCGCCATCTTGCGTTGGAGGGGCCACAACATTCCACCATCATGAGCACGATCTCAGGGGAGTTACGCTCGCGAATCTTTAAGGCCGATAGCCATCGTTGCTGCTATTGCCAGACCAGTGAGGCCAACAGTGGCATTCCCTTGACGTTCGACCATATCCATCCCCGCTCGAAAGGTGGAGCAACCGTATTTGAAAACCTCTGTCTGGCCTGTCGCCCCTGCAATGAGTATAAATCTGATGCTATTGAGGGTCTTGATCCGGTAACTGGGAGCGTGGTGGCTCTGTTTCACGCTCGTCAGGAGATCTGGAATGATCATTTCACCTGGAGCTCAGATGGGACCAGGGTAGAAGGGATAACCCCAATAGGACGAGCCACGGTGATTGCCCTGCGCATGAATCATGGGGTTATTGTTGCAGCAAGGAGTCGCTGGGTGTCCAGTGGCTGGCACCCTCCCCAGGATTAACTTGAGCAGGGGACCAGTAAACAAATGCTCAAGCAGCACTCAATCTGGGTAGAGCAGGGGACAGATAGAACCATGCTCGCCCCCAATTTAGATGGACTCAAAGGGACTCAAGTGGACTCTAAATCTGGTGAAGCTTTGGGTGAAGGTTTTTCAGGTGATGGCTAGAATCCCTGCTAGGATTGACTTCCAGAAACTGCCACAGTGGACTCATAATCCCCAGTCCCAAATCTTAGACTAAAACTCGGCCTAAATTTTGCCCTACATCCAGCAACATTGGTTTGGCAACGGCAGTCCTTTGAAGCTACCAAAAAGCCTTGTTCAGTAAGGCTTCTAGACGGTAGAATGGGGATTGGACAAGGATGCCAGGAACCAGACTTGAACTGGTGACACGAGGATTTTCAGTCCTAAGTAGAATCCTACCACCACAAGCTTTATTGGTCTAGATATTGAAATCAATACCACTTTGATACCAATTCTATGAACTTAGCTCTATTCATCACCTATATTTTGTTGGTCAAGTGAGTTATCAGGGAGAGGGTATTCAGCCCCCTTACGTTCGGCTTGCATATATAGGCTTATCCATGTCTCTAGGTTAAAGCGTTTCTTCTGAGGGTCACAGTATTGCCTAAGTTCACCCAGCCTACGGCGACTGATCAGCTTGAACTTATCGAGTACCCTCAATACCTTAGCAATGGACGTAGGATCTTCCTCTCTGAGAACATAAGCCTCTTCATAGTCTGAAGATGCCTTTACCGTGACTTCAGGGACCGATAGGAAAGCCAAGAAAGCTCTGCCTGCACCTACATCAAGCAGATCGAGACCAACAGAGATCTTCTCAATCGTAGGCCAAGAGGTCTGCTCTGCCTTACCTCTGCTGATCCTGCTGATCGTGGCTTGTCAACACCAGAAGCTGTGAAACCGCTTCTTGAGGGAATCCCCACAAGGAGAAAACTTTGTTTAGCGCTCTGCTCAGCAACACTTGCCATACTCCAACTGGTCATGCTAATTGTATTACATCGTGATTAGTTGGAGTACGTCAACTGATGGCCAGCGAGTATAGCAGCCAGTTGCCGTTAAAGGTTCGTACAGATGACTACGAGGCCCTCAAGCGGCTAGCCCAGACTCGCAGATCGAGTATGAGTCAGCTTGCTAGGCAGGCAATAGCTGAGTTCTTAGATCGTGAATGTCAAGTTCTAGTCCAAAAATCAGTGGAGACTTCAGTCTCTAGTTAATTGATCACAAACAACAATAGAGCCCCAATGTCCAGTCAGCATAACTCTGCACTGGAGGCAGATAAACCTATCTTTTAGGAGAAGTTAAAGGTGTTTGATGCAACTCAGTCTAAAACTTATATTGATCGGATCCATTTTAGGGAATGGACTGTTTATTCTGGCATTAGTGAAGAAATTACCGAAATAAATCTTGAGACCTACGATGACAAGGAGGAAATAGCAGAATTCCTTGGGTGGAAAGGATATGGGGGTAGGGGAGGATGGGTATGCAGAAGCATAGACATTGAGAATAATCAATTAACCGGAGTTGGTCAGTTCAAGCCTGACACTCCTTATGAATTTCTTGACAAGTCAACTGCAAAGTACTTATCTCCAAAGAGCGGATATGATGCTCTGGCATTGAGTATGCCTGACCATAACTATTGGGAAGGGGTGAAAAATGATATATCCCAAACAATACATATCACAGAAGGAGCCAAGAAAGCAGCCTCACTGCTATCTGAAGGCTACCCTACCCTTGCATTGGTTGGTGTAACTATGTGGCAGAAGGATGGAAAGCTAGTACACAATATCAAGTGTTTAGTTCAGCCTGGACGAAGGATAATAATCCTATTTGATGCTGACCAGACTTCTAATGAGAAGATACGTTATGAACAATGCAAGCTTGGTAGGAAGCTGACTGAAAATGGCTGTGATGTATATATTGCATCATGGGATATTGATCTAGGCAAGGGTATTGATGATGTAAAAGTAAACATGGTGCTGACAAGGTAAATGAGATTATTAATTCTGCTATGACATTCTCTGATTGGATAGAAAAATATGCGGAGTCAGCAAACAAGCTTGAGAGACGAAAGAATAATAAATCCAAGTCAGAAGAAGGAAAGAGGGTTCCTCCGCCTAATGTAAGTAAAGTTGCTAGGCAAATAGGAAGTATATACAAGGATAAGCTAGCTAATCTAGATGAGGATGGTTGGTATTACTACTCATCAAATAATAAACAAGAGGGTATATGGAATAAGGTAAGTAAGGACGTTATTTGCTCAGAGATAATAATCCCTTTTCTTGAGAAGCTGGGATATGAAGATGGGTGGAACTCGACTTATGTACTGGATGTTGCTAAGTACTTGAGCTGGGAGCTGCTCAAGACTGAATGGAATCAAGATCCCAATTATATTGCCCTTCTTGATGGAGTCCTTGATATATCTACTAGACAGCTACTACCCCACTCACCTCACTATGGCTTTACTTGGGCACTACCTATAACTTGGTCTGAAAGGGATAAGGGTTGCGACTGTATACTTAGGTGGCTTAGCTATGTGAGTAATGGTGATGAAATCTTTGTTGACCTGTTATTAGTAGTCTTAGCAGCTATCGTAAGAGGCAGGACGGACCTACAGGTATACTTCAATATTGTTGGGCCAGGTGCTACAGGCAAGTCTGTCTTTATTAACTTAGCTAAGAAGCTTGTTGGAGAGGAAAGCACTGCAGTTACTGATCTATATCAACTAGAGAACAATAGATTTGAAACAGCATCACTACTAAATAAGAAGTTGATACTATTTACCTGACCAAGGGGAGTATAGAGGGAAAGCCGATAGCCTGAAAGCAATAACAGGTCAGGATCCTATAAGGGTTGAGAGGAAGTATGTACAGTCTAACGGTAACCCCGCCACCATTAAGGCTATGGTGATACTGACAAGTAACTTTCCTACCCAATTTAGTGATCAGTCATCTGGATTAAATCGTAGACGTCTTGTGATTCCCTTCACAAGAGTTGTACCCCAGTTTGAGAGAATGGATATTCTCAAAGTCTTTGGGCCTTATCTCGCTTGCTTGCTTGATCTCTTACTGAGAATACCTGACGATCGGATAACAGAGTTGATTAGTAACATCGATAAGTACGTTCCATCAATACATCAATATAGGAAGGAACACTTGGTAGAGGTCAACCCTTTAGCTAACTGGGTCAATAAATCTATAGAACCAGACCCTTATGAAAAATCAGGTATACGTGTCCAGCAGCTCTATGAAAGTTATGTTGACTACTGCGAAAAGAGTAACGAAAAGCCTATTGCACTTAAAGTCTTCTCTTCAAAGATTATTGACTTACTTATTAACCAACTAAGTTGGGATAACGTAGGTAAGAAGAAGACGGCCCGTAGTAACACAATCACAGGGATCATCCTTTCTAAGTCAACTGAGGCTGCCTCAATCATAGATAGTGGAGGATCATGGAAGGTGATGGAAGATGGTGTGGAGGCTGGAAACCCTTCCCAGAGCGAGTTGTGCAAGGTATGCAGGATAAGCCCAACAAATCTTTCTTTATAGGAGATACTACCTTCTCATCTCCTCATACCTTAATTTCCC
The DNA here is from genome assembly GCA_012030715.1 of Synechococcaceae cyanobacterium SM2_3_1. Classification (GTDB taxonomy): domain Bacteria; phylum Cyanobacteriota; class Cyanobacteriia; order Thermostichales; family Thermostichaceae; genus JAAUUJ01. The sequence goes on from JAAUUJ010000029.1 coordinate 6,090, forward strand.
CTTTAGGGAAAAAATAATTGGAAAAAACCCTCCACATCCTGCACAAACCTTGCCCAGTAGGGTTTTCAGCCTCCATCGATCTTCCACAACCCTCCATCATCCTCCATCGGACAAGTGGACTGAATGACTGGCCACCAGATCAGAACTATGGGTGGGGATAGTAACGTATGTCTTCTCTTCCAGATCTATCGGGATCTGTATGCCGTACCTTTCCCCATGGAGATACCTTCCTTGCTCACCAGTGAATCCATAGATACCTGGATCCCGTCTCAGCTTCTGGTATAGCTCAGGAGTCCTGACATAGAACCATCTGTCCTTGGTGGTGTATATACGTCTAGGCTGGAAGTCCTTGATCCTATATTTGCCAAACCTACTGGCTCTATGGGATTTATCGAATCCCCCATTTGTGAGCTTTTCTTCCCCATCTTTCACATACCTGATGTTGATGACTATCTCTTTGCCAGTGTCATCGATGTAGGTGTAGGGTTCTCCATGTGATGCCCTGCGTTTCTTCGGCATATCGATTCCACTTGCTCCCTGGCAGTGACATATGGATCCATGGTAATCCTGACTTTTAGCCAGTTGAGCGTTGAACGTTTCCCTCACCTTTGTTAGACCTAACACTTGGATCCTGAGCAGAGCATAATAGATCCATATGGATCCCACTACTCACTTTTCTATCTGATGACTACAGTTCTGGGACCGTCAGATCCCTCTTGGCTGATGCATAAGCAGCAAGGATAATACCTGCAGAGTTACCACACCACCTCTTCACATCCTTCTCATGCACTCCAGCATCAATGCATAGAGTAATGAAGGTATGCCTGGTGTGGTAGGAGCTGAGCCTAGGTAAGTCTGGTAGCTCAGCCAACATGTCCTTCCATGCTCTGGTCTGAAAGTTATGGTGATCTATCCATCTATCTCTAGGGGAAGCAAACACTAGACCGTCAGTGCTAGTCTTTATAGGCCTGATCGACTGCATGAACCTGCGTAGTGACTCATTCATAGGGAAGTCTCTACCTTCCTGTGTCTTTAACCCTTCCTTAGAAACCAGGCCATCCTCGCTAATGATAACTACCCGACGAAACTGTACATGGGGATCTGTAATATCTCCCCACCTTAGGGCTATAGCTTCACTAGGCCTACAACCTGTGTAGAACAGGAAGTACACATAGTTGTAGTAGTGACTGTAAGGTTTACTCTCCTTGAACCAGTCAAGGATCCTATCCCTTTCTACACTGGTAAAGGCTTTAATGACATCCCCTGTCTTACGCTTTGCCTTAGGTTGGGTAATAGTCTTCTTGAGCAGGGCAAAGGGGTTATGACTCACTATCCCCGATATCATGGCCCAGTTCACACAAGCATTGATCTGCGTCATGTACCGCTTAGCTGCATTGGGGCTGTGGTTGGTTACCAGGTAGTCTCTAATAGCAGGGGCATCCTTGAGGGTACAGGCAGGCAGCCTGTTTATTAGTCTTCTAGTCTTGCCATAGTCCTTAGCTACCGTACTAGGGCTAGCCCCACTGCTGATCTTGTGTGCTTCATACTGCTGCCATAGAGCAGCTAGGTCAGGATTGGTATCAGAATTGGTATCACCCGCTAACTGAAGGATAGTAGCTGTCTGCTTACTGTAGCTGGCAAGTATGGGGTCAAACCTACCCCAGGCAATATCAGCATCGATCTGTTTAGCCTTAGCCCTAGCAGCTTGCAGTACATCCCTTGAGTATTTGCCTACCGTAAGGCTGTACCGCTTACCATCAACCGTCCAGCGTAGACGTAGAGTGTCTCTATACCGCTCCAGGGTTACCCTTCCAACACGTTCTTTCCCAGTGAAAGCTGACTGAGCCATAGTATCCGTCCAGTAGTGGGATCAGGATCCCTACTCCCAGAGCTGATACCAATTGGATACCAATCTAGGCCACTATGACCGCATAGCCCAGGTAGCTCGGGGGGGTAGAGCAGAGGGCTGAAAGTCAGATGTGGAGCCAGTTCAGGAGATGCCAGGAACCAGACTTGAACTGGTGACACGAGGATTTTCAGTCCTCTGCTCTACCAACTGAGCTATCCCGGCTAGCGGATATCCATGATAAGCGCACGACCGCACCCATGGCAAGCACGGATCCATGATTGCATACCAGCCACCTGGATCGGGCGGGTAATTCCCTGACTCATGGCCATGGGCACTACCACCACCAGGGCCGTGTAAGGCTGCCATCGGGAAAGGTTGTTCCCAGGACAAGAGCACCGGTGTGGATCCAGCCATCAACTTTGGCCCCTGTGAGGAGGGCACGGTTCAAGTTGGCCCTGCTGGCATCGGCTCGACTGAGGTTGGCCCCCTTGAGATTGCTCCCCTCCAGATCGGCTCGAGTCAGATCCGCCCCCTCCAGATCCGCCTCCTGCAGTTGTGTTCCTCTTAAGTCCGCTCGACTAAAATCCGTACGTCTACAGTTGGCTTGACGCAGATCTGCGCCTCGTAGATCCACTCCCTGGAGTTGAGCCTGACTGAAGTTCACTCCCTTGAGGTCTAATCCCCGCAGATCGGCCTTGGTCAGATCCATCCCAGTCAGATCCTGAGGGCGAGTTTGGACATTTTGCAACTCCCAGATCAGGTGGGCTTTGGCATCCAGTTGAGTGGCTTCCGAGAGTTTGGACCCACGCAAATTGGTTCCACTTAATTTCACACCGAGCAGATTCGTATCTCGTAGATCGGCATCCTGGAGAGTTGATCCGCTCAACTTCGCTGCTTGCAGATCTGCCCCTCGAAAGTCGGTGAGAACCAGGCGGGCTCCATTAAAGTTGACGCGGCGAAGATCGGCCCCTTTGAGATTGGCCTGGTAGAGCTGAATCCCTCCCAAACCAGCACCTGCCAGCGAAGCCTCAAAAAGATCTGCATAGGAAAAATCTCTGACCCCACGCCGATACTCAACCAATAATCCCTGCGCTCCCCCCACCTGTCGAAAAGGACTGTAGAGCCGGATCGCCTCCAGAGCCCTGGGATCTGATTGCAGAGAAAGCCATTGCCAGGCGGAGAGGCGGACTGCCCAGGCCGTGTTGGTCTGCAAGGCTGTGATCAAGAGATGAATACCGGGAGAACCGTAGTTCAGTAGCTCCGGGAGAGCATCCAATCGCACCTGAGGACTGGCATGCTGGAGACGTCGTTCAATGCCTTTAAGTCCCCCCAGAACTACTGCATCCGTGGGCGCTTGAGTGAGGGATTTCCTTGCCCCCAGGACAAGATCCCAGGGACGGAGTTGCAACCTTGCTGAAGAAGTGACTACAGCCATAGGCAGTTAGACCCAACGGCCCACCACCACCCGGATCGTGCCATCCTCCAGTTGTTCTTCAGCTTCGATGGCAAACCCCTGTTTCTGGGCCGATGTCTTTAAATTCTTGTGGGCGTACTTTTGCATCACCTGATCCAGAAAAGCCTGTTGATCAATCTTGGCCCCCCAGAAGTCAGAGACCAGTTCATAACGATCTCCCTGGCGACGAAACCCCAGATCAAACCCATTTTGCTGTCGGATCACGTAGTCTGCTTTCGTGCGATTCCAAAGGTATCCCCGCACACTGGCATTCTGTTCTACCGTGTAGCCCAACTCTTCCAAGACCTCGAGGAGCAGTTCGCCATCACGGATCTCTACCTGGATGGTGGTGAAGTGAGACATCGAGATCAGATTCCTCAGCTGAAACGGACGCGAGCCACCCAGGGGCAACTCTTGCATCTCATCCTAAGACTGAAACCAGAAGCCGTGTAAGCAGAGCGCAAAATCTATTTACAATCCGCAACATCGGATCGAATCAGCCTTGTGAGTAGCAAATTCAGCGGCAAAAGGCATAGCACACTACCCCTGATCCTGCTTATCTTAGGTGGAGATGTGGTGAAATTTAGGATGAATGCCCTCCGTGATGAGATCGTCTTCTGATCCCTTTATTGGGCAGCAGCTAGCAGGTCGGTATCGCCTGATCAAGCTGTTGGGGCAGGGGGCCATGGGGCGGGTGTATCTGGCTCAGGATCAGCAATTGGGACAGGTCACGGTAGCGGTCAAACTCCTGTTTCACAGCCTGGAGGATCCGAAGGCCCAGCAGCGTTTTGAGCAGGAAGCCCGAGCGGGAGCCTATCTGGGACAAAAGAGTCTACATATTGTGCGAGTTCAGGACTATGGTCTCTCACCTGCGGGTCAGCCTTTTTATGTGATGGAGTACCTGCAGGGGGAATCACTAGCGGATCGGTTGCGGCAGCAGGGTGCACTTTCTCTCCAGGCGTTTCTGCCACTGGCTCGTCAGATCGGTTTGGGGCTGAAGGCGGCCCACGATGGACTTTGGGTAGAGGGGCGACAGGTGCATATTGTCCACCGCGATCTCAAGCCCAGTAATATTCAGGTGATTCCGGATGAGAGTCTGGGGGAACTGGTCAAAGTTCTTGATTTTGGCATTGCCAAGCTGATCAGCAGTAATGGCACCGCCAGTCTCACCCAGGCCTACGTGGGCACTCTGGCCTACTCTTCTCCTGAGCAACTGGAGGGCATTCCCCCCGATCCCTGTTCTGATATTTACAGCCTTGGGATTCTCTTTTTTGAAATGCTGACGGGTCGGTTGCCGATTGTGCCCACGACTGACACTTTTCCGGGATGGTACCAGGCCCATCACAAGGCTGAGCCTGCACCGCTGCACCGCTATGATCCTTCTTTACCTGTGGCTCTGTCGGAGTTAATTCTGGATTGCCTGGCTAAGGATCGGCGGGATCGTCCCCAGACCATGGCGGAGATTCTGGAACGGTTGCAGTCGGTGACAGAGGCCGGACCCTTGGGACCCCGTAGCGGAGGAGGGAGGCCTGCTCCACAGGCGGCGACTGCAGCCCCACGGGGAGGGACAATGCGGCTGGCGACTTCGAGTTCAGGAAAGCACCCTGCTCCAGCTCCGATCTGGATCGAACGGGGATTGCCCCTCCTGATGGGTGGGGTCCTGGGCCTGCTCAGTTTTGCCGGGATCTTCCTCTGGCTCAAACCCGATCCAGGTCGGGTGGGTCATCGTCCTGCTCAGGAGCAAGCATCTGCCTATGCCAGTGCCCTGCAAGCGGGACAAACTGCCTTTCAGGATCAGGATTATGCAGCTGCTGTCCAGCATTTTCAGATGGCCCTATCCCAGCGGCGTGGGGATCAAACTGCAGAGCAATGGTTACAACGGGCGCAGCAGGCGCAATCGAGAGTGTCGGATCCTGGCTCTTCCTCAACCCCCAACTCTCAACTCGACGCGTTTTCCTCCCCACCCAGAGATCTGGCCCGCTCACCAGAGCTGCTTGGGAGTACTCCTATTGCTGAACTGACTCAACCCCCAGACTCACGCCTGCGCACCTTTCCGGTGAACACCGCTCAAATTTCCGTCAGGGATGGACTGGGTCAACCGCACGACAGTGGCAGTGGACAGGTGCCGGGAACCCGCTATGACCGTTACTGGCTGCAGTTGGGGCAGGGGCAGGGACGCCTGGATCTGGGTTTGGTTTATGACGAGGGACAAACTCTCCGGCAAACGGAAGTAACTGTAAATGCACAGGTGCCTCTAGATCTGGTGCAAAACCTGCTGGGAGACATGCTCCAGACGCCCCCTCCTCCCGATTTGATGATGAAGCTGCAACAGATCCGTGAGGGCAGCATGACGCAAGCGGATTTCCAGTTTGAAACCCTGCAGGGACGTATGCAGCTCAACGCCCAGGGCAATCTGTACATTTCCACCTGGGATCCCCAGATCAACTCTGCTGCACCCGCCGTTCCGGTGTTAGAACGACCCTCTAGATTGGAAGAATTAAGGCAGCAGGCCCGTGAACGCCGTGATCGTCGCTAACATTGATTGTGCTTGTTGAGGACTCACCCATGGCTGTTTCACCTCTGCGCTGGCTCGGATCCCTGACACAAGCACTACAAAACAGAAAGGGTACTCTCCCGAAAGGCAGGATCCGACTGGATCCCCCTCATCCCACACAACCATCCGTTATCTTAAAGATCCATTCCCATGATTGCCCCGCTCAAGAGATCCCGATTCAGGGGACTGAACTGTACCTGGGTCGGAGCGAGCGGCTCTGTCATATCCCGATTGCCTCGGCTTCTGTAAGTCAGGTGCATGCTCATCTGGAAGCCATTCAGCCTCGCTGGGGTCTACCCCGTTGGTTTTGGCGAGGTTTGGGCTGGGATCCGGCCCACTATCGACTGGTGGATGATCACTCCACCAATGGTCTTTACCATCAGGGGCGCAGGGTTAAGTCTGTGTCTTTACCCCATGGTCGTGCTGTCACATTAGGTCCCTCCCAGGATCCCCAGAGTGTGCAGTTACAAGTGGTGGCTCCTCCCCCTTTTGCGGTTTATCTGGCACGGGGGGTGTGGTCGGGCCTGGGGGTAACCCTCTGTGTTGGCTTTTTTTCATCGGTCAGGAATGGAACAAGATTGTGGTGGATCCCTTGCCTGCAGGCACTCGTGGTCCTCTGGTGGTGCTGGCGGGGGATCAACAGACGGAGTTGCGGCGCACCCCCAGTGATACCTACCGTGCCCTCCATTCCCTTGAGGATTTTGGTGCCATCCTCCCCAAGGTGGTGGTGGCAGCCGAGGATCACCGTTACTATTCCCACTTTGGCCTGGATCTGATTGGGATCTCGCGGGCCCTGTTTATCAATGTCACGTCAGGGCAACTGCAGCAGGGCGGGAGTTCCATCAGTCAGCAACTGGCCCGGACGATCCTGCGGGACTACACAGGCACCGATAACTCACTGGGTCGTAAATTGCGGGAAGCGCTGGCGGCCCTGAAACTGGAAAGCCGCTACAGCAAGTCTGAATTGTTGGTGCTCTACCTGAATAATGTCTATCTGGGGAATGGGATCTACGGCTTTGAGTCGGGGGCTCAGTTTTATTTTGGGGTTCCAGCTCAGGATCTGGATCTGTCGCAGGCGGCGACCATGGCTTCCATCTTGCCCGCTCCCAATGCCTTTAATCCTGTAGATAACTATGATGCGGCGGTCCGGGGACGAGCAAGAGTCCTGGCCCGATTGGAGGAACTGGGGGCGTTTGAGGAGGACGAGATCCGCAGAGCCCAGCGCAGTCGTCTGGTGATCAATCCGGAAATCAACCTCAGCAGCACAGTGGCCCCCTATTTTTACAACACCGTCTTACAGGAATTGCAGGCCCTCCTGGGGCAGGATCTGGCTTCGGAAGGGGGATTTGTGGTGGAAACAACGCTGCAGCCCCGGATGCAGACCATTGCCGAGAAAACGTTGTCGGAGACGGTTTCCACTCAGGGGGCGTCCTATAGGTTTTCCCAGGCAGCTTTGGTGACCGTGGATGCCAATACGGGTGAGATCCTGACCCTGGTGGGGGGCGTGGATTACCAGGACAGTCAGTTCAACCGGGTGGTCCAGGCCCAACGGCAACCTGGATCAACGTTTAAGATCTTTCCCTACACCACCGCCCTGGAACTGGGGATCTCCCCTGCCCGTTCCTACCCTTGCACTGCCTTCAGCTGGGGAGGACAAACCTTCACGGGCTGTCGTTCTGGATCCACCGCTCTCACCCTGGAGCAGGGGTTAATTCATTCAGAAAATGTGATTGCGCTGCGACTGGCTCAGGAGGTGGGGATGGATCGGGTGATTCAGACCGCCCGGCGCATGGGGATCCGTTCCCCTCTACAGCCCTATCCCGCTACCGTACTGGGGACGATGGAGGTCAATCTGCTGGAGTTAACGGAAGCATTTGCGGTCCTGGCCAATCAGGGGATGCATACCCGTTCCCACACGATACGCCGCATTCTGGATAGTAGTGATTGTGTCAATCCTCAGGACTGGCGCACCTGCCGTCGCATCTATCCAGAACTAGGGGAGAATCCTGCCCAGCCCCAGCTAGTCCTCTCTCCTGGGACTACAAATGCGATGACACGGATGCTACAGGGAGTCATGGTCTCCGGCACGGGCCGCAGTGGACGATTGGGGCGAGGCGAAGCAGGAAAAACAGGCACTACTACTGCCAATAAAGATCTGTTGTTTGTCGGTTATCTCCAGCACCCTGCCTGGGTGACGGGCGTATGGTTGGGGAATGACGATGCCAGTCCAACTCAGGGAAGCAGCAGTCTGGCGGCGCAGGTGTGGGCCAATGCGATGCGGCAATTTGGATCGTGAATTCTGTTATGTCAGGATCAGAGAAGAATCAAGCGAGAAATGTGATGCGAGGTCGGATCACCGCCATTCGAGGCACAGTGGTGGATATGTCCTTTCAGGAGGGCCTGCCCCACCTGCACGATCTGGTAGAAACCATTGATGAACGCTGCATACCCATTGAGGTGGTTTCCTATCTGGAAGATCAGCAGGTGCGGGGACTCTCCCTCAAACCCACCCAGGGACTGGCTCGAGGCATGCAGGTCAGATCTACGTCTCATTCTCTGCAGGTGCCTGTGGGGGAACGTGTGTTGGGACGGATCTTTAATGTGTTTGGGGAAACCATTGATAATCAACCGCCATTGCAGGGGGGAGAGTGGCATTCCATTCACCGTAATCCTCTGGCTCTGAATCAACGCACCACCAGCACCGCTCTTTTTCTCACCGGGATCAAGGCGATTGATGTTTTATCTCCGCTGGAACGGGGGAGGAAAGGCAGGTCTATTTGGGGGGGGCGGGGGTGGGCAAAACCGTCTTGATCACAGAAATGATCCACAACGTAGTCAGTCAGCTGCAGGGGGTGAGTGTGTTCTGCGGTGTAGGGGAACGCAGCCGTGAAGCAGAGGAACTCTACCGCGAGATGCAGTCGGCGGGTGTTTTACCCCATACAATCATGCTGTTTGGCCAGATGAATGAAGTCCCGGGGGCACGGTTTCGCATTGGTCATGCCGCCCTGACGATGGCAGAGTATTTTCGCGATGTAGCCCACAAGGATGTGCTGTTGCTGATCGACAACATTTTTCGTTTTATTCAGGCGGGGGCAGAGGTGTCGGGGCTGTTGGGACAGATCCCCTCTCGAGTTGGCTATCAACCCACATTAGCCACAGAACTGGCGGGACTAGAGGAACGCATCTGTAGCACCGCCGATGGCTCGATTACCTCCGTACAGGCGGTGTATGTGCCTGCTGATGATCTCACTGATCCGGCAGCAGTTCATACGTTTTCTCACCTCTCGACGTCGATAGTTCTCTCGCGCAAGCGGGTAAGTGAGGGTCTGTATCCAGCGGTGGATCCCCTGCAGTCGGGCTCCAAGATCCTGACCGCTTCTGTGGTGGGGGAACGGCATTACCAGATCGCTCAGGCGGTGCGCAAAACCCTGGCCACCTATGAGGAGCTGAAAGACATTATCGCCATGCTGGGATTGGAGGAACTGGCCAGTAGTCAGCGGCAAATCGTCTACCGGGCCCGGCGGCTGGAACGGTTTTTAACTCAACCCTTTTTCACCACAGAACAATTCACGGGCTTACCGGGGCGGCGTGTGGATCTCAAGGAAGCCCTGGAGGGGTGCGAACGGATTCTTGAGGATGAATTCAGCGATCATCCTGAGCAATCTCTCTACATGATCGGACCGATTACTGAGGTGAAAGGCTAGGGTAAGGGGATGCACCTGAAGCTGATCCTACCCACAGAGATTCTCATTGATCAGCCGATTCGCAAGCTGATCGCAGAGGCAGAGAATGGCTTTTTTTGTCTGCTGCCCCGTCACATTGACTTCTTCACGATCCTGGTGCCAGGCATTTTATCGTTTATCGATTTACAGGATCAGGAGCAGTTGCTAGCCGTGGGTGAAGGCGTGCTGATCAAACGGGGCCCGGAGGTGCGTGTGTCTACGCGGCAGGCAATTGCGGGCAAGGATCTGCTCACGCTGCAAGCCCTGGTGGAGGATGAATTTCGGCAGCTGGATGACCAGGAGCGACAGACCCGATCTGCTCTGGCCAAACTGGAGTCAAGCTTTGCCCGCCTGTTTCTGGAGCTGAAGCCATGAATGCCCCTTCCGAATCGGATCCGACCAGCAAGCTTCACCTCTCGAAAAGTGAGAAGGAGTTGATCCAGCAGGTTGCCGCCAAAGCCAGTCGCCGGATCCAGGCCCAGCAGCGCCGCAAGAGCATCTGGTATGGGTTGGGTCTGTTTGGGGTGGTCGGTTGGTCCGTGGCCATACCCAGCTTGCTGGGGATTTTCCTGGGCCTCTGGATAGATCAACACGTCGTCAGTCCCTATAGTTGGACCCTGATGCTGCTGGTGATGGGAGTGGGTCTGGGCTGCCTGAACGCCTGGTACTGGGTGCAAAAGGAAAGTGAGGAGGATTGAGGATGGAGAGTCGAGATTGGATGTCCTTAGGGATCAGCCTGCTGGAGGGGTTAGGGCTGGGCCTGATCTACTTTGCCGGGTTGTGGTGGACGGTGCAGCGATTGACGACGGCTTCTCAACCCTATCTGTGGATTGGCAGCAGCTTTGTCCTGCGGTTGTGCCTCTCTGGCCTGGGGTTTTATTGGATCATGAACCATCAGCAAGGATCGGAGGAGCAGGTTTTGAGTCTGGCCATGGCGGTGACTGGCTTTCTCCTGGTGCGGTTGCTATTGATTCGCTCCCTGACTCCCTCCCGTCCCAGCTGATCGAGGCCAAGTGAATCCATGAGCCTGACGACAGATACAACCATCTACTGGACCTGGGGACCCCTGGTTCTCAACGCCACCCTGCTATTCACCTGGATCGTGATGGCCTTGCTGGTGATCCTGGCCTGGGGCATCACCCGCCGCCTGAGCGCCTCTCCCCAGGTCTCCATCGGGCAAACGGTGCTGGAAATGGTAGTGGATGGTATTAACGATCAGATTCAGGAGATCAGTGAGCAGAATCCAGAGCCCTATCTCCCTTTTGTGGGCACCCTCTTTACTTTTATTGCGGTCTCAAATCTTCTCAGTATCGTGCCCGGGTTTCAACCGCCTACAGGATCCCTTTCCACCACTGCCGCGCTGGCCATCTGTCTGTTTGTGGCCGTGCCTTTGTTTGGCATCCGCAAGCAGGGGATCGGGGGTTATCTCAAGCAGTACCTGCAACCGACACCCCTGATGCTGCCCTTCAATATGATTGGGGAACTTTCTCGCACCCTGGCCCTGGCGGTTCGCCTTTTCGGGAATGTGATGAGCGGTACCATGATTGTGGGGATCCTGCTCTCCATTGCTCCACTCTTTTTCCAGTGGTAATGCAGGTGATGGGTTTAATCACAGGATTGATTCAGGCTTATATCTTCGCGATCCTGGCGATGGTCTACATTGCAGCGGCTACACGTGTACAGGACAGCAAGGAGATCCCGCATGAGTGACCTGGCTTTGATTGGCATGACCTCGATTGTGACGGCAGGGTTAACCATTGCCATTGGTTCGGTGGCTCCAGCCCTGGGGGAAGGCAAAGCAGTGGCGCAGGCCCTCAGTTCCCTGGCCCAACAACCTGATGAAGCTCGTACCATTACCCGCACGCTGTTTGTGGGGCTGGCGCTGGTGGAATCCACTGCCATTTACTGCTTTGTGATTACCCTGATCCTGGTGTTTGCCAATCCCTTCTGGTCCTACTTTGTGGATCATGCCGGAGGTTAAACGGTGCTAATTGATGGCTTTACAACGCTGGCCCAGATCCTGAATTTTTTGGTGCTGGTGTTTCTGCTCCAGCGGTTTCTCTACCGTCCCATTAGCGAAGCAGTGCAGCAGCGACAACAAACCATTAACCAGCGTCTGCAGGAGGCTGCCCAGAAATCCGAGCAAGCAGAAACGGAAGCAGAACACTACCGCCAGCAACAACGGGAATTGGAGGCAGAGCGGGAGCAACTACTGGCCATGATCCGCTTGGAGGTTGAGACACAACGGCAACATGGGCTACAGCAGGTGGAGAAGGAAGCCGAAGCAGAACGGCAGCGCTGGCATCAGTATCTAATCCAGGAGCAGCAGCAATTTCGCCAGCGTTTGCGGCGGGAGATGTCCTCCCAGAGTCTACAGATGCTGGCCCACATGCTGCAAGATCTGGCCAACCGCTCCCTGGAGGAGCAAATGATTCAACGCTTTCTTAGCCATCTCCAGAGTATGGATGGGGCGGAACGACAGCAGTGGGTGGAGGAGATGCAGCAGAGCCATGATCCGGTGGTGATCCGCACCGCTTTTGATCTGGGAGAAATAGCCCAGCAGGATCTGATCACCGCCCTTCAGACCTGGGCAGGAGTGGACCTCCCACTGGTATTTGAAACTCAGCCTGAGCTGATCTGTGGGGTAGAGCTGCGGACTGTGAGCCACCGTCTTTCCTGGACCACGGCTGATTATCTGGGGGATCTGGACCATCGCCTCAACGCTACCCTATTGTCTCCGCTACCTACCTAGAGTCATTGCTGATGGCTGAGTCGTTCCCGTCCCCCACCACTGATCTGCTGACCACTCTCCATACGATTCAGCAGACCGTCCTGTCCCATCAGGCCAGTTTACAGGCAAAAGAAGTGGGGGTGATTCGCAGTTTAGGACATGGAGTTGCACGGGTCAGTGGCTTGTTCCATGTGCAGGCGGAGGAACTGGTTCAGTTTGCGGATCAGAGCCTGGGGATGGTCTTTAACCTGGATGCCCAGGAGGTGGGGGTCATCCTGCTGAGCAATAGTGAGAGGCTACAGGCGGGATCCGAGGTCAGACGTACCGGACGGGTCATGGATACTCCGGTGGGAGAAGCGCTGCTGGGACGGGTGATCGATGCCACAGGACAACCCCTGGATGGGCAGGGACCTTTGCCACTGGGAGAACGCCGACCGATCGAGCGCGAGCTCCCGCGATTCTAGACCGGGCTCCCGTTTCCGATCCCCTGCAAACCGGACTGAAGGTGATTGATGCCCTGATCCCGATTGGGCGGGGGCAGCGGGAGCTGATTCTGGGGGATCGGCAGACCGGGAAGACAGCCATTGCTCTGGATACAATCCTGAACCAGGCGGATCAGGGGGTGATTTGTATTTATTGTGGGATTGGGCAACGCAGCAGTTCTGTAGTCCGCTTACTGGCCAAACTGCGGGACCATCATGCCCTCCACGATTGCGTGGTGGTGATCGCCTCAGGAGATGATCCTCCGGGACTGCAGTACATCACCCCCTACGCCGCCACTACCATGGCTGAGTATTTCATGGAGCAGGGGCAGGATGTGCTGATCATCTACGACGATCTGGTGCAGCATGCCCGAGCCTACCGCGAACTTTCACTCCTGTTGCGACGTCCTCCGGGCCGCGAAGCCTTTCCTGGCGACATTTTTTATATTCATTCCCGCCTGCTGGAGCGTGCCACCCATCTGCGTCCCGAATTGGGAGGAGGATCCCTGACGGCACTGCCGATCGTCGAGACTGAAGCCCAGAATTTGTCCGCCTATATTCCCACAAATCTGGTTTCCATTACCGATGGCCAGATCTACCTGACCCCCGATCTGTTCAGCAAAGGGATCCAGCCTGCTGTAGATGTGGGCCGCTCCGTATCTCGGGTGGGTAGCAAAGCCCAACTGCCTGCTTATCGCTCCGTGGCTGCCGCCCTGCGTCTGGCCTATGCCCAGTTTGAGGAATTAGAGGTGTTTTCCCCGCTTTGGCACTCGCCTCGATCCCAGCACCCAACAACAGCTGGATCGGGGACAGCGGGTACGGGAGATCTTAAAACAGCCTCAGTATCAACCCCTTTCCCCCACGGCTCAGATCAGTATGTTGTTAGCGGTGACTACCGGGGTGCTGGATCCATTGCCTTTAGACACGATTTGTAGAGCTGGAGATAGGATTGCCGAGCAGGTGCCCCGGGACCATGCTGACATTGATCAGCGCATCAGGGCCGGAAGCCCCCTACTGCCAGAGGATCGGCATCGTCTACTGGAGTCGGCCAGAGCAGTGGTGACTTCAATATTGTTGGATTCTGAACGTTTCTCTGGCTAAGGTCGGGAGGGGTCAATGTCCACAACAGAAGGTCTACGGAATAAAATTGCCACCGCCCAGGAACTACAGTCCGTGGTGAAAACCATGAAAGCACTTTCCATGGTCAGTATCCGGCAGTACGAAAAAGCGGTGCAATCCCTGGCGGAGTACAATCACACGCTGGAGATGGGTCTGCAGGTCCTTTTACAGCGAAATCAATCAAGCTTTGCGACCTCTGATCATCCTCATGCCGTTCACTATGGACTGGTGATCCTGGGCTCGGATCAGGGGATGTGTGGACGTTTTAACGAGCTGGTGGCCGAAGAAGTACAGGCTTTCCTGCGGTCTCAGAAGACTCAGTATCATCGTCTGATCGCTGTGGGAGAGCGGTTGGTCAATCGTCTCCAGGATCAAGGGGAAACCATTGCGCTGAAGTTAAGTACGCCTGGCTCTCTCGCTGGCATCACCGCGGTTGTGTATGAAATCGTGCAGCAGTTACAGCAATGGTGCTTCCCTCAAGGCACCCTAACGGACCATCCTGCCCAACTGGACCAGATTCACCTGATTTATAACCGTCCTACGGGCGGGGCGGGCTATCTTACCGACACGGTTCAGATCTTCCCCCTGGATCAGGAGTGGTTAAGGGAGTTACAGAAGCGCCCCTGGCCTTCCCGCTGCCAGCCCTGGGTGAACCTTCCTACCCCTCATCTCTGGACAGCCCTGTTTCGCCAGATCTTTTTTGTCAGTCTCTACCGCGCCTGTGCAGAATCACTCGCCAGTGAACACGCCAGCCGTCTGGCAGCCATGCAACAGGCAGAAACAAACATTGCTGAGCGCCTGGGAGATCTACAGATGGATTTTCAGCAACTACGGCAAAGCCAGATCACTGAGGAACTACTGGATATCGTGGCTGGTTATGAATCCCTAAAAACAACTCATTCCTGAAGGCAGCCTACCGCCTCTGCACAAATGCAGGCAACTCAATCGTTTTCCGGCGGGAGGAGCGAGATGGCCCCCCATGATGATGGCGTAGCAGGGTACTGGCCTGCTCTTCCCCATTGAGGGTGAGGGGTGGGATCCCCGATAGGCCAGACGCAGCTGTAGCTGCAGGGGGATTCACAGGTTCGGGGTAGGGAACAGTGTTCGGCTCACTGGGCTGGATGCGGGCTGCAACTACCGAATTGGCCACAGGAGTCCGTTCCGTTCCCAACCAATTGGTGGCGGGAAGTTCTGCCTTGACCGAGGAGAACTGACCACTCAGGGCCAGAGAAGCCAGACGACTCTCCAGATCCTGCTTGGCGCTCTCCAGCAATACCACTTCTTTTTCCTGGGTCTGGGCATAGGCATGGGCTTGAACACATTCCGCCTTCAGCTCCTCCACCTGACGTTGTAGTTTCTCGATCTGGCGTTTACTGACGAGATGATGGGCTTCTGCCAGCTCCTGCCGCCGTTGAGCTTCCTGCAGAGCAGTGGGCTGAGGACGATCCTGCAATTCACTGGCCAGACGCTCCCGCTCCACCTGCAACTGCTTGAGTTGATCCTGAAGTTCAGTCATTTCTGTGCGTAAATCCTGAAGCAGGGATTCGCTGAAGCGATCCTCATCTTTCTGGGATGCAACCCGTTGAGATCTGAGAGCCACCACTTCTTGCTGTAATTGCTCTGTCAATTTCTCAGATTGAGTCCAGCGGGATTGGAATAGTTCAATCTGCTGTCGCCACTGATCCGCTTCCAGTTGCGTAGGTCGTGATTGCAGTTCAGCAAGTTGAGAACGAGCCTCGGCAAGCTCCTGCTGGAGTTGAGCCACCCGATCCCCATCCACCTGGGTTGAAACCACTTTTTGCTGTCTGAGTTGCTCCCGTTCAGCTTTCACGGTTGCCAGCTCTTGCTGTAAAGCATCCAGTTGGGAGAGGGTTGAACGTTGTTCCACCTGACTGGTTGCTAAGTTGGCCTGCAGGTTTTCCAATTGGGTTTGCAGGTACTCAACCGTTTCCGAATCCGGACGATCTGCCAGTTCCTGCTTGAGTTGAGCCAGATGTTGTTTCAACGTGGCCAACTCTGGTGATTCACCGCTAGATTTAGGGCTGGATCTGAGGGCCAGTTCTCGAATCAGGGCATCCCGTTCGGCTCTGATGGCTGAGATCTTTTGCTGCCAGGCTTGATCCGATTGCTGCTGAGAAGTCACTTTTTCCAGTTCCTTACGGGCAGCATCCAATTGTTCCTGCAGGCGTTTCTGAGATTGCTGCAGCTCTTCTTCCTGTGCCTGGACCTCCTGCAGGCTGGGACGTTGCTCCAGTTCTCCTACTTTTGCTCTTAAGGTATTTAGTTCAGACTGCAGCTCATGGCTGTGCTTCTGGGCCTGAGCATGCTGGAGTTGAACCTGAGGTAAACGGGCTGCAAACTCTCCCAGCTGGTTGGCATAGTCCTTTAGCTCAGACAATTCATGCTGCAGCTGGAAAAATCTATCGGGATCAATGCGCCGCTCCAGTTCCATTTTGAGCATGTCAATCTCCGCCTGGGAAGTGGAGAGTTGTTGCTGCAGAATTCGGTAATGCTCATGGGTGGGACGCTTTTCCAGATCCCAAATAATCTGCTGAAGCTCCTGAATGTGCTGTTCCTGCAGGCGGTAAGCTTCCTCTGAGGGTCGCTTTTCTAGAGATTGGATCTCCTGGCGCAATCGGGCCAATGCCTGCGCTTTCTCCTCCACCAGGGAGCGGGCCTCAACCAGCTGCTGCTCTAGGCGGTGAGTACACTCGATCTGCTCCAGAGATAGCGCCTCCGATTCTGACAGAGACCGTTCCAGGTTACGAACGCGCATCTTCAAGGTTTTGAGCTGATCGTCAGATGTATCCATAATTAGAGAGAACTCAGAGTTCCAGAGGACAGCCAGCTGTGCACAAGCAAGCCTGGGCTTTACTCCACATATAGTACCTCATGATCGGAGAACGACAATGGAGTACCCCACATATATTCATTCTCCCTCTGGAAGTCGGCTCGATATCTTTGGTGGCCTTGGGAGCAACTGCTGATCCTGAACAAAAGGGGTTCTAGCCTCACCTGGAATCGATCTGGGCTCAACGAGAGTGGCACGCACCTGAACGACGCTTACACAAAATTCTCGACACTCCCCGTATCGCAGGATAATGTGACTTCTTGCCACAAACCTGCAAGCTGATTGCAGTTGATTTTGCTACCTTATTTCTAATCGCAGAGCGCAACACACCTGAAAATGTTCATTAATAACTCTATTGAGCCTTCTTCTCCTTTTATCCAGGATCAAGGCTGGACAGGGCCTCCTACCCAGGTTCTATCCAGTCAACGCCTCAAGGAATTAAATCATAAGTCTAATCTAAAAGGTTTGCTGCAGCTGTTAGGACACTTGACTGTCATTTTGGTCAGTGGTACTACCTGGGCATTGCTAGGGAGTCACTCCCCCTTTGCCTGGATTGCATTAGTGATTTACGGGATTAGTTTGGCTACGATGTTTGCTGCTTTGCATGAATGCATCCACCGTACTGCCTTTGCCTCAAACCGCCTCAATGACTCAGCCGCCTGGTTAGCAGGACTCCTATCCTTCTATAACAGCACCTTTTATCGCTACTATCACCGCTGGCATCACCAATACACCCAGATCCCTGGCAAGGATCCTGAGCTGAATGATCCTAAGCCAACATCAGTCCTGGGATACCTCAAGGAGTTAAGTGGCTTGCCCTGGTGGTGGGGAAAGCTGCGGGGACATACCCGCATTGCCCTGGGAAATCTGGAGGATTGCCCCTTTGTGCCCGAGTCTGCACATGGCAGGGTGATCCGCTCAACTCGTTTACAGCTTGCGGTTTATGGATTGTTAATTGCAGCATCTTTTGCGGTGAGCCATCCCTGGTTTTTACTGCTCTGGGTATTACCACTGGCAGTTGGACAACCCTTTTTACGGTTCATCCTCCTGGCAGAGCATACAGGTTGTCAACAGGATGACAATCCTTTTACCAATACGCGGACAACACTCACCCTCTGGCCTGTGCGATGTCTCATGTGGAATATGCCCTATCACACTGAGCATCATCTCTATCCTTCTCTACCTTTTCATGCCCTAGCATCCGCTCATCAAGAATTACAACCTTATCTGGCCTATGTTGTTCCTGGTTATCTATACGTTAATCGGCAGATTCTGGCAAGCTTTCACCACTCTGAACCCGTGACATGAGCCAACCGCAAGGATCAACCTTCACACTGAAAAATCTAACGCTGCAGTGTGGAGCAGTTTTGCCTGAAGCTCATCTGGTCTATCAAACCTATGGAGAACTGCGAGATGATTGCTCTAATGTGATTCTCTACCCTACCTCCTACGGGGCTCAGCACCAAACGATTGAGTGGCTAATCCGATCTGACAGCATATTGGATCCAAGTCGTTGGTTTGTGATCATCCCCAACATGTTTGGCAATGGCTTGTCCACCTCGCCTAGCAATTGCCCAGATTGTGGACTTCGGGAACAGGGCTTTTGGTTTACACACATCGACAATGTCTTGGCCCAGGAACGATTACTTCGAGAAGTGTGGGGAATCGAGAAACTGGCTTTGATTTACGGGTGGTCGATGGGAGCACAGCAAGCTTATCACTGGGGAGCGTTATTCCCTGAAAAGGTTGAGCGTATTGCTGCCCTATGCGGAACCGCAAGAACAACCGATCACAACAAGATCTTTCTGGAAAGCTTGAGAGCAGCCCTCACCGCAGATCCCACCTGGACTGGAGAACGATTCCAGGGATTTCCAGAACGGGGCTACAGAGCTTTTGCCCGCATTTATGCCAGCTGGGCTGCCTCACAGGCTTATTACCGCAATGGCCTACATTATTCCCTCGGGTACTCATCTTTGGAGGATTATCTTGTGAAAGGCTGGGAACTGATTTACCGACAACGGGATCCTCATAACTCCCTTACGATGATCGATACCTGGCTCAACTGTGACATCAGTGCCAATGATCGCTACAAAGGTGATTATGATGGGGCACTGGCCTCCATTCAAGCTCAAGTCCTCGTCATGCCCTCAGCTACTGATCTCTACTTCACCCCAGAAGATTGTCAGGCGGAGGCAAGCTTAATACGCAATGCTACCTATCGTCCGATTCCTTCGATCTGGGGTCACCGTGCGGGAAATCCCCAGCAAAATCCTGAGGATGAAATCTTTATTCGTGCAGCTGTTCAAGAACTGCTGGAAAGTTGATCGCTCGGTATCAAGTGACACCATTAGGGGTATCCATTCCTCAGAAAATGTGAAGCCTTGCCGCCGTTGAGAACTGCCATGGCCAGTCCTTCCTTGTCAGAGATTGCCCAGGAAAAAGGGATCAGCTATTTTCTGCTATCTTTTACAGACCTCTTTGGTGTGCAACGCTCGAAGCTAGTCCCCGCGGATCGAATTGATGAGATGGCAGCAGGGGGAGCCGGATTTGCAGGGTTTGCAGCCTGGCTGGATATGACCCCTGCAGATGCAGATGTTTTTGTCAGGGCTGATGCCCAGAGTCTCTTTCAGCTACCTTGGCAGCCGGATGTGGCCTGGATGCCTGCCGATCTCTACACAGCGGCTGGTCCGCCACTTGAGCAAACACCTCGCCTGGTTCTGAAACGAGTGCTGGCCCAGACTCAGCAGCAGGGCTACCGAGTGCGCACAGGTGTTGAGTGTGAATACTTTCTCTTGACTGCCGCTGGCGATCACATCTCAGATCCCAAAGACTTGCAGGAAAAGCCTTGCTACGATCAGCAGGCTTTAATGCGCCGCTATGAGGTCATCCGTGAAATCTGTGATGGCATGAATGGATTAGGGTGGGGTCCATATCAGAATGATCATGAGGATGCCAATGGCCAGTTTGAGATGAACTGGACCTATGAGGATGCCCTGGTGACAGCAGATCGGCAGGCATTCTTTAAATTTATGGTGAAGTCGATTGCTGAGAAGCATGGCTACCGAGCTACCTTTATGCCCAAGCCCTTCTCCCATCTCACCGGAAATGGCTGCCACATGCATCTCTCCGTCTGGGATCTGGAAGGAAATACCAATCTATTCACAGATGAAGCCGGAGAGCTAGGTCTGTCAAAACTGGCCTATCAGTTTATTGCGGGTATTCTCCATTCTGCACCCGCACTAGCCGCATTTAGTAATCCCACAGTCAACTCCTACAAACGGATCAATGCTCCAGTAACAACTTCAGGAGCCACCTGGTCTCCTAATACCATCAGCTACAGCGGCAATAATCGCACTCATGCCATCCGCATCCCTGAAAGTGGTCGTTTTGAATTGCGTCTAGCTGATGGGGCTGCCAATCCCTACCTTTTACCAGCAGCTTTGATTGGCATTGGCCTGGATGGAATTGCCCAGAAACGAGATCCTGGCCCTCGCTTTGACAACAATAACTACACAGATCCATTGCCATTGGATAAGGTGAAATCGTTGCCAGGCAACCTACTGGATGCACTTCGTGCTTTGGAGTCTAGCCCTGTCTTGTCAGCGGCAATGGGATCAGGGTTTGTAACCTCTTACCTGAAACTCAAGTATCAGGAGTGGCAGTCTTTTCACACTGCCATTACAACATGGGAGCTAACCCACACGTTGGATTGCTAATCACATTCCTGATTCCTGGCTCTTTATCGGCTGAGGAAACAGTGGCAGTGGGGTTTTTCAATCAAAGTCTTAATCAATGAGTTGAGAGCAGTAGCAGCGAGCAGACCTCCCCCCAAAGACCCATTAATTGTCAGGTATGGGACATTGGATCGCCTTAGCAACCGCTTTGCGGCTGGAGCATGCGTAAAGCCAATCGGCAACCCAATGATTAAAGCAGGATGAATCTGGCCCTGCTCTATCGCAGCACAGAGTGCCATTAACACTGAGGGGGCAAAGCCGACCACCACAATCGATTGCGAGGGAATAGGCAGTGATTCATTGGGGTGGAGTTGCTGCCAGAAAGCCTGTTCTGCTTCCGCAACCGTAGAAACATGCGGATCTTCGATCAGGACCTGTACTGGGCATTCAAGGTGAGCTAATCGAGTCTGATCCAGGGCAGCAGCAATGGCGGGCACATCAGTGATGACTGGTCGACCCATGAGCAGGCTGAGGCGGGCCGCGCTGATGGCTCCATGTCCTAATTGCAGCATCGAGACGATCGAGGCATCTCCACAGGCCATGACCAGATCACAAATAAGATCCTTTTCGATTTCAGATCGATCCGCCATGTCAGGAAGCAAGCGATCGAGCGACTCTGAATAGGCCTGTGGATGGGTGTGCACCTCAGCGTCAAGCTGCTGCCAGAGCTGATCCAGTTCTCCCAAATTTTCTTTGACTTCTACATCTAACCAACGCAGTTGAGCCAGGATATCTGCTTGCATCAGCTGGCAATCTTGATCCTGGACTAATAGACCCTCCAATGCATGAGCTGTCTGACGTAGACGGGCGATCTGCTGCATGATGGCGGTGTACTGTTGCTGCAGATAGTGAGTCAAGGTCTCTGGAGAGAGATGGGTTGGATCATGCTCCAGCAGTTGTTGAATATGTGAGAGCTGAAAGCCCTGCTCCTTGAGAGCGATAATTCTTTTGAGCCGACTAACATCTTCAGAGGTGTAGAGACGGTAGTTGCCCCGAGAACGCTTGGGTTGGGGCATAAGCCCAATTTGGTGATAGTGGCGAACCATCCGCGGGGAAACACTTCCCCCCACAGCGTGGGTCAGATCTTTAATCGTGAGGTGCTGAGAAGTCAAGGATAGGAACCGATTGCAGCAATCACAAAGTATCAATTAGACAGAATCTATATTAGATTTACAGCCCAAGTCAACACTCCTGGTGGGTTTGAGCCTTGTTCTATCTCAAGCAATCATCCCCTCTATCAGCATCAACCGAGGAAAGAAACATTCACATCAAGGTCAATGTCGCTGGATTTCTGCCAGATTAACAAGGATGTCAATGTTGATTCATTGTTTTTTTGGTTGATAAAATGTAGCGAGATGACTATTATTTGATTTCATTTATGGTAACGTAGCCTTCTATGCTTCTGACGGTGAGAATGCCCTTAGAGTTTTTCCCAGTCTCATAAAGTACAACTTCTGGAGCCATAGCTTTTGGGAACTGGGGCTATCTGTAGTTCACTAGGTTGGCAAATGCTGTATCGTCTTGAAATATGGATTTGGTAGAAGGTAAGTTGCGCAGATCCTAATTTCATTTTGGAAGAAAAGACATTAACATGCTGGAGGAACGATAGCGTTTCATGCTGCAAATTGGGAATTTGTCTGTACATTATCGTGGTCTCTACGCGCTACAAAATCTCAGTTTTAGTGTCGAGCCTGGTCAACTCGTTGGGGTTATCGGGCCTAATGGAGCAGGCAAGAGTACCTTAATTAAAGCAATGTTGGGACTGATCCCTTGTAGTGATGGCACTGTTCATTTCAATGGATTTCCGATAGCGCAACAGCTGCTTAAGGTGGCCTACGTACCCCAGCGGACGCAAGTGGACTGGGACTACCCCACGACAGTCTGGAATGTTGTCATGACTGCTCGCACCAGGCAAACAGGTTTATTTCGCAAGCCTGATTCTCATTCACTGCAACTGGTCTGTCATGCCTTGGAACGAGTGGGTATCTGGAACCTGCGTGATCGTCAGATTGGCAAGCTGTCTGGTGGGCAACAGCAACGGGTCTTCATGGCTCGGGCATTAGCTCAGGCGGCAGATTTACTACTTTTTGATGAACCCTTTACGGGAGTGGATCGCCAAACTGAGGAGATCTTTTACCTCATCTTTAAGGAGTTACGGGATCAAGGTAAATCCCTGCTGGTTATTCATCACAATCTGGAGGCAGGAATGCAGCACTATGACAAGCTGGTCTTACTCAACAAAACCTTGATCGCGATTGGAAATCCAACTTCTGTCTTATCTGATCGCAACGTTGTAGCAGCTTATGGGCATCGATTGGTCTTACTGTCTGCCTAGCTCCCTGACAATCAATTTGCACCCTAAGGAAAAGAACCATGCTGGATTGGCTGATCGAACCGTTGAAATTTGAGTTTATGCGCAATGCCCTGGGGATAGGAATCCTGCTCGGGATTCTCTGCGCCGTTGTGGGTAGCTACATGGTGGTACAGCAGATGGGCATGATGGCACACGCTGTCTCGCATTCTCTGATGGCAGGCTTGCCAGTAGCCTATGTCATGGGTGTTTCGCTCTCGATTGGAGCTTTATCAGGTGGACTGATTAGTGCTCTCTTTATGGTCTGGATTGAGTCACGCTCGAAAGTTAAGGCAGATTCCGCCCTGGCAATTATGCTGTCTTTCTTCCTGGCCATTGGGGTCACGCTGGTCAGAGTCTTACCTGGTGCCAATAGTATTGATCTCGTACATGTTCTTTTCGGAGATATTCTCGGTGTCACAGGATCTGATCTATGGATGATTTTGGGTGTTACTATCACCATGATCATCTTGGCAAAGCTTTTCTATAAAGAATTACTTTTCTACACCTTTGACCCAATAGGTGCACAAGCCATGGGAATGCCAGTTCATTGGTACTACACTGCCTTGATCACAGCAATGACAGTTACCATTGTGATCAACCTGGAAGCTGTTGGGGCACTGATGGTGATTGCCATGTTAGTTGGTCCAGCTGTGGCTGCTTATTTGCTGGTGAAAGAGCTTTATTTGATGATGGTCCTTGGCTCGATCTTTGGAGCAGTATCTAGTGTTGCAGGCATGTATCTGAGCTATTACATGAATGTCCCCTCAGGGGCTGCAATTGTCATGTTTGCCTGTGGTTTTTTCCTACTAGCTTTTTCTTCAGCCCCTCCGACGGTGTTGTTATGGAGATGATCGAGGGCATTAGGGGTCGATTCCGTCCAACTCAACCACTGCAACCTCACCCTGAGCATCCCCACCAATGATTGAGATGGAATTTAATCAGGTAGGCTGCATTCACCACCCAACCCATCGACGATGGCACAGGTATTGTATTTCAGCATCCCTTGATAGCTACCCTCATCAGTTCCTAAAGTTCCCAAGCCATCTGCAATCAGCACATTCTCAGAGATAGTAACTCCAGCCTCACGGGAGACCGTTCCCAGAACCTTGTCGTTTGCGGTCAGTTCGGCAAACAACGTTGGAACCTCAGCTTCTTGAATGGCAGCAACCAATTCTCTTACTGTGGATGCACTGGGGGGTCTCTTCTGTTGAGATCCCCAGCAGTGTCCCCTCAACAGTCAACCCATAGGCTTCGGCAAAGTAGTTCATGGCATCATGGGTGGTGACGAGTTTACGTTGATCAGCAGGAATCGTGTTGACCTGGTCCTGAATCCATTGATCTAATCCTTGTAGTTCTTCCACATAGGTATCTTTATTGCTTGCGTAAAGATTGGCATTATCTGGATCAACTTCACTGAGTGTGGCTGCGATAATCTCAACCATTTTGATGCCATTTTCGACATCGTGCCAGACGTGTGGATCAGGCTCGGACACTCCGTGCTCTTCGACAAGAATTGGTTCTGGCACAGCTTCTTCGTGAAGAGCGATTTTTGGGGCTGGAGTATTTGTTGCTTCTACCATATCAACAATAGAGGGTTCAAAATTTAATCCAGCATAAAAAACCAGATCTGCCTGCTCAACTGCACGGCGATCTGATGGGGTGGCCTGATAGGTGTGAGGATCCTGCTCATAAGCAACAAGACAGGTTAAGTCAACAGCACCATCAGCAATCTGCTGTGCGAGATCACAGGCTACACTGTAGGATGCCACCACTTGGGGTTTCGCTTGTGCCTGCGAGCGTTCTGAAGAACCGATAATGAGTGCAGTGCCTAAAAGAATCCCTAGGGTAAGCCGGAAGTAACTACTACTGGGTGAGTGAGAAAGATTAATTTTTTGCTCAGTCATACTTTTTTGTTCAACTTATTTGCATGAACATGCCTAAGAGTTTAGTCATCTTTTCTTTGGAAGTCAAGATTTATAGGTCTAAAATCTTTCTTAGACGTTGACATAAATGACAGCCTTATTGCAGTTTTTTCCCAAAGGTGCTAGAAGGGTACATGATAGAAGGATGTCTAAATTTGATAGCAAACATTGACGTGCTTGAGAATGTCTGCGAGCTTTTGATTAGTAAATATCGGCCTGCTCTGACCCTCTTGAAATGCTTTGGGACAGTTTAGCTAGCATTTTCAGCGCATAGTGATACTGATCATTTAATCCCTGTCGTTGATAAAGATCCGCCAACTCCATAGTCGTTGCCTTTGATTCATACATACTCACGAAAAAAACGACTTGAACAGCAGATTCTAGTCTCAACTCAATCAGCAATAGAGCTAGCTAATCAACCTGTTGTCCAAGTCTGGCAAAAAAATATGTCGATCTAGGTTCCCTCGGCTATTTCTTGGGCACGATGCACTTTTGGAAACCTTCCTCAAACTCTTGCCGATTCAGATCCTTACCAATGACCACAAACTGGCTTTGCTTGATCTCATCATCATTCCAGTTGCGATCCCGCCGCATAGAAGTCAGCATACGCACACTTTGGAACAAGATCCGCTCTTTAAATCCATAGGCGTAGAATAACCCTTTTGTCCGATAGAGCTCTTCACCTTTTTCCTGTGCCACACCGTTCATCCACATCATGAAACGGTTCATATCAACAGGCTGATCAGTTGTCAAAGCAAAAGATCCAACTGCAGCATCATGCTCGTGTTCCAGATCCTCCAGAAAAGTGGGATCCACTTCTAGTTTTGCTTCCAACTCAAAAGCTCGAACTCCTATAATCTTGGAAAGATCCACTAGACTGTGCTGGGTGTGATAGATCTTAGCCAGAGGATTTAATGTACGAATCTTTTGCTCAACCCGCAGTAGATCTTCGGCTGTGACGAGATCTGTTTTATTGAGCAGGATAATATCAGCAAAAGCAACCTGCTCTTCTGCTTCATGACTATGCTCAAGATTACGCTCCAAATTGAGAGCATCTGCTACAGTCACAAAGGAATCCAGCTGGAATTTAGGGCGAATATTTTCTGACACAAAGAATGTGGATGCTACAGGAGCGGGATCAGCCAGTCCAGTGGTTTCAATCAAAACTGCATCCAGGCTACCTGCGCGTTCACTCAAGTTCGCGAGTGTCTTCACCAGATCGTCCCTGACAGTACAGCAGAGACAACCATTATTAAATTCCACCAGTTCTTCGTCTTGATTTGCTAAGACTAACTGACCGTCAATACCGATCTCTCCAAATTCGTTGACGATGACAGCAACTTTACGACCCTGCTGTTCCTTCAGGATGTAAT
Organism: Synechococcaceae cyanobacterium SM2_3_1; assembly: GCA_012030715.1. GTDB lineage: Bacteria > Cyanobacteriota > Cyanobacteriia > Thermostichales > Thermostichaceae > JAAUUJ01. The sequence continues at coordinate 32,233 of JAAUUJ010000029.1, forward strand.
TGATCAGTGTCGTTTTCCCAGATCCGAGAAAACCCGTTACGACGATTACAGGAATCTTTTCGCTAATTGCAGTGGACATCCTCGCCTCCTTTTTACTTCTGGCTCAGTGGTGCTGTATTGCTCAGCCTAATTGTGAAGAGTTGATTGCTAGTCGATGAAAAAGCTGGTTGTCACCAGGAGATCCTCCCAGGTCACAACCAGACTACAGCTTACTAACTCAGATGAGATGGACAAAACCCCCTATGGAGTTGCAACTACAGTGCGGGTCATGGCCTGGATCCCTTCCTTGAGAATTTGCTTCCGGTTGGCAGGCACAGGTCCTTCACCACGGATTTGATCATAAGGAACGACCACCCAGCAGGCACAGCCCCAGAGACACTCACCAGCCATACCCTCAAACCGAATAGCAGGCTCAGACATCATCACACCCAGCTCCAGCAACCAGGAGTGGGTTAACAGTTTCTCGTTCCAGCTGAGGTTGTCATAATCATCACGGCTGTGGAAGTAGCTCATGTAGTCAGTCTTGGCGACCCCTGGCATGATGATGTCAATGTAGGCAGTCAGCCTGTCAAAGAACTCATCGTGAGAGAAGATGAGCGTGGAGTCATCCAGATCGCCCAGATACTCTTCCATCTTCTTCTTAAACTTGGCATCCAGCTTTTCATTCCAGATATCCCGAGGGGCATGAATGTAGCACTCGGCATAATCGGTTTCAAACCCTTCTTTGAGACCGAGGTAATCAGAGATGTGATCAATCCAGGAAGAGATCACCTGGCGCCACTTACTCATCGGCTCACCAGGCAGTACCTGCACAGCCGGGTGAGTCAGTTTAGCAACGTCAAACATGGTCCAGCTACGGGACTTGGGGCTGATGTACTCGTGGGGCGCAGCCGTGATGCCGGAGGGGCGCAGCGCTTTGAACAGGGTGCAGCCATAATCATGCTGCACCAGACGCATGAAGGAATCTGCCACAAACTTGTGGGTTACCTGCAGACGAATGCGATCCCGCACCGCTGGTTCACCTGTCTCGGTGTAGCGGCTGAGGCGCTGCCAGGAGTGCTCAGAAGCAACCGTCAAGAAACCACC
>JAAUUJ010000030.1 GCA_012030715.1 Synechococcaceae cyanobacterium SM2_3_1
GACCAGTCGGAGTGGCTAAACTCAGTGGCAGAGTCGTCCAGAACTGCTCGACCAGAGGCTTGAGAGGGTAAGGAGGCCACGCTCCCCATCTCTCATGATCGAGGGGATGAGAACAGGCAGGACAGTGATGAATCTGGTAGGCTTGGCCCAGCTTGCCCTCGATCAAATCAGAGTGGGCCAGATAGAAATCCAAAGCCTTCTCTGCCATCACCGACATAGGCTCCATATCCACGGCAGCCCTGATTTTGAGATTGCGGTGTAATTCAGGTGACAGATACAACGTTACCTTCTGCTTGCTCTCGGAGGACTGCTTTTGCCCTTGCTCTGACCGATGGCTCATGACGACTTGTAGTTTCCGAATATGGTGACAAGCATAGCTGTCCAGACAGGATGACGGCAAATCCGCAACAGAAGTTTACATTGATTTAGTCTGCAGACTGGGAGGTCGTTGGGGGCTTGCTAGCAAGAATGATCCGCTTGGCATCTTCTAGGGAGAGCAGGCTGTGGGCGTCTTGATGGGGAATGCCCAGGTGTTCACAGAGGAGCAGCACTGACTCCCGATTGAGTTGGTAGTCTTCAGCCAGTTCAGCAATGGAAAGATCTGCAAACCCCATGGGGCTTCACCTGGGCGACGTTGTTCATCTTCTAGCCTTTCCACTCGGGGATCAGCCACTGATGTAACAAGACATGAAGCTAAGAGACGGTTGAGGAAGCTCGTGAGGAGGTGGGGGCCTCGGCAGCCGCTTGCACAGGGGGACGCGTCACCTTCACTCGATCCAGGCGTGGACCCTCCATCTTGATCACCTGAAACTCCAGCTCCTGGTAGGTTAGTTTCTCCCCCACCTTGGGGATGCGCTGCAACTGATAGATCAGGAAGCCTCCTAGGGTCTGGTAGTCGTCGTGAACGGGCAATTCCAGATCCACTTTCTCCTGAAGTTCTTCAATGCTCATCTGGGCCTGGATCAGGAGGGTGTGCTCATCCACCACCTGAATATCCGGTTCTTCATCGCCTTCCTCAGAGTCATCGGAGAGGGTGCCCACAATCTCTTCCACAATATCTTTGATCGTGATCAGGCCCGCGGTGCCCCCAAACTCATCCACCACAATCACCATGGCCTGATGGTGCTGTTGCATGTCTGGCAGTAGTTCGGCAATCAGTTTGTTCTCATGCACAAAGAGGGCCTTACGCACTACCGAGGCGATCTCGCTATCCAGGTGCAGGCTATTTTTGGCCAGTTCCCCCACCAGATCTTTGATGTGGATCAGACCGACAATGTCATCCAGTGACTTTCCAAACACGGGATAACGGGAGTAGCCAGATTCCGCCACCTCCAGCAGCACATCCCGCACCTGTGCAGAACTGGCCACAGCAGCGATACTGGTGCGCGGGACCATCACCTCACTGGCCACGGTTTCTCCAAACTCAAAGACATTGGCCAGCAGCTCTCTTTCCTCCTCTTCAATCCCACCGGACTCCACTGAGGAGGCGATCACCAGCTGTAGCTCCTCGGCGGTCATGGTGCTATACAGAGAAGCCGGATCAGGATCCGGTCCCCCCAGCAGCCGCAGGAGGAGGCGGGAAGAGTAGCGAGGCACCTCCACAAAGGGCTTGAGCAGGCGACTGACAAAATGGTTAAGCCAGGCCAGTTTGAGGGAAATGGACTCGGCATAGACAATGGCCAGCGTTTTGGGAAGAAGTTCTCCCAGCACGATCTGCAGGTAGGTGAGCAGGACAAAGGTGAGAACCAGAGCGATGGATTCCAGGATGCGGGCGTCAAAGGGCAGGGGTGCCAGGCCAGCATGGAGAAGATGGGCCACCTGAGTCGCCCCGATCCAGCCCAGGAGGACACTGGCCACGGTGATCCCCAGCTGAGTAGTGGAAAGGGCCTGCTCCAGTTCTTCCTGGGCCTGCTTAACCAGAGCGGCCTGGCGGTTGCCTTCACTGGCCAGCTGGGTCATGCGCGAGCGGCGGGCAGAAACGAGCGAGAACTCAACAGCCACAAAAAAGGCGTTGATTGCCAGGAGCCCAACCACCCAGAGAAGACTGCTCCAGTCACCTCCACCCACAACAGATCCGGAGGATGCAGCTTGCGCTGCCAAAGGTATAGGAGGGTCGTCCATCAGAACATGCACAAAAGGAGATGACGGATAGATCGCATTTTAGCCCACCGCACCTGAGCAATTTGTTTCCGATGCCAAAAAAGACTGGAGCTGGGTGAGGATCTTGTGAATTTGGCCCAAGAGGAGAAAAGTGGGGTTCAAGCGGGCTTGATATATATATCTAATCAATGGTAGCAATATAGTAAATTTAGTCAGGAATTTATTGTTTGCCGTGAGTTTTTCGCATTTACTCCCCCTCTTAAGTGTTCCTGCTATGGAACCCTGGGTCTCTCCACTTCCACTCCTTGCTAGCCGGGTGAGTGCTGGATTTCCTTCGCCTGCCGATGATCACATTGAAACGCAGCTGGATCTAAATCGCTATCTAATCAAACACCCAGCGGCCACTTTCTTTATGCGGGTTGCGGGCGATTCCATGCAAGGGGTTGGCATCCATTCGGGTGATCTCCTGGTGGTGGATCGCTCTCTTGACCCCTGTGATGGCTCGGTGGTGGTGGCGGTTGTGAATGGAGATTTAACGGTTAAGATCCTCCGCCGCAGTTCTCAGATCCTGGCTCTGCAAGCAGCCAACCGCAACTATCCCACGCTGGTGATTCAGGATCATATGGATTTTCAGGTATGGGGAGTGGTGACGGCAGCGATTCACTATGTCTAGAAAGCATGCTCATTATATAGCGTTAGTAGATTGCAACAACTTTTATGTCAGTTGTGAACGGGTTTTTAATCCACAGCTGGAAGGGTGTCCTGTGGTTGTCTTGTCTAACAATGACGGCTGTATCATTGCCCGTTCTGCAGAGGTGAAAGCTCTGGGGATCCCGATGGGAGCTCCACTTTTTAAGGTGAGGCAGGTGTTGGATCAGGAGGGAGTGCGGGTATTTTCGTCGAACTATGTTCTGTACGGAGATATGTCGGCACGGGTGATGCAGACCCTGGCGTTGCTGGCGGAACTGGAGGTGTACTCGATCGATGAAGCTTTTCTGGATCTGAGCGGTTGCCCGGATCTGGCCCAGATGGCTCAGGAGATCCGCAGGAGGGTGAAACAGTGGACCGGGATCCCGATTTCCATTGGCATTGGACCAACCAAAACCCTGGCCAAAATTGCCAATAAACGGGCGAAGCAACTGCCAGAAGGGATCTTTGCCCTTACCACCCAGGAGGTGGATCCGTTGCTGGCCTCGTTGAATCCGGAGGACATTTGGGGGATTGGTCGCCGCTGGAGTCGCCGTCTGCAGGCACTGGGCATTAACAGGGCTCTGGATCTGAAGCAGGCACGTCCGGAGTTGATCAAGCAAAAACTGGGGGTGGTGGGGCAGCGGATTGTGCTGGAGCTGAATGGGATCGCCTGTTTACCTCTGGAGTTCTGTCCCCAACCCAAGCAGCTGATCACGGTGTCGCGCAGCTTTGGATCTGTGGTGGAAACTCTGGTAGAAGTACAGGAGGCGGTGGCCACCTTTCTTTGTCGAGCAGCAGAAAAACTCCGGCACCAGGATCTGGCGGCACAGGCTGTGACGGTGTTCCTGCAGACCAATCGCTTTGTCGATCCCGACCCTTATCAGTCCGCTACATTTTCGCTATTTGTGGCCAGCGCTGACAGCCGTGAACTGCTGCACTGGGCGATGCGGCTGACGGAGAGTCTCTACGAAAAGGGAAAGCGTTACAAGAAGGCTGGGGTGATGTTGCTGGATCTGGTACCCGCTGCTCAGGTGCAGATGGGGTTGTGGGGAAGGGGAGATTCGGCTCGCTCCAGACGTTTGATGCGGGTGCTGGATCGGATCAATCAGTCCATGGGTCGGGAGATGATCCGCTATGCCGTGACGGGACTGGATCGGCGGTGGGAACCGCAGGCAAAGTATTGCTCTCCTCGTTACACAACCCAGTGGCGGGAGTTACCCATTGTTCATGCGATCTGAGCTTTGAAGGCTCGGTTAAACACGGCTATGTGTTGTCTTCTGCAGGATGTTGTCGCTGCCGATTCATGAAGCGAATCTCTTCCAGTGGATCCAGGCAAGGCAGATCTGCGAGGGTGCGTTGGGTCAGTTCCCTAGACAAGGGGCAATGGGTAGCGGGTTGAATCGAGGACACCTGCAGGGTGAAGTGATGAGCCTCAGGATCTATCTGAAAGTGTTCCAACCGGAGCTGGTGGGTACCTGGCAAGAGAGCTTGGCGGAATTGCATAGCTGGAGCTGTGAAAGACCGCACTCTCTAGTCTCAGGGATCTGCCAGGATCACCAAAAGCTGGGAAGAGCCCAACTTAATTGTCGCTAGATAGTAAAGACTGGGTTGTCAAACAAGCCCGTGCCTTAGTGATGTCTAGCGACTTCATTGTCAGATCTGCGACTGTTAAGCGACTTTACCAACCTACACTCAAGTTATAAGAATTCTCCTATCTTGATATCTGTGGACTGGAAGCACAGTTACACTCAGTGACTGCGCTGCGAACGATGTTCACAGAGGCACACATAACATAAGCATATTTTTTGCAACATGGATGGAGTCTGATATGGCGCAACAGCAGGCAACAGTTGTGATCACAGGAGCATCTTCTGGCGTGGGTCTACAGGCAGCGCGAGCCCTGGCCCAGCGAGGAAACTGGCATGTCATTATGGCCTGCCGTGATCTGGAGAAGGCAGCAAAAGCCGCCGAGTCAGTGGGCATGGCCAAAGAGAATTACACAATCCTGCCCATTGATCTGGGGAGTCTGGAGAGTGTCCGCAACTTTATCAACATATTTCGGGCCACTGGTCGTTCCCTGGATGCCCTCGTTTGTAATGCCGCCATCTATATGCCCCTGATCAAGGAACCGCTGCGCAGTCCTGAGGGGTACGAGCTGACCATGACCACCAACCACCTGGGCCACTTCCTCATGTGCAAGGTGATGCTGGCGGATATGAAGCGCTCCACCTATCCAGATCGACGTATGGTAATCCTGGGAACGGTGACCCATAACCCCGATGAACTGGGAGGTAAGATCCCACCCCGTCCCGATCTCGGAAACCTGGAGGGCTTTGCCTCTGGCTTTAAGGCTCCGGTCTCCATGATCGATGGCAAGAAGTTTGAGCCCGTGAAGGCCTACAAAGATAGTAAAGTGTGCAACATTCTGACTATGCGGGAATTGCATCGGCGCTATCACGACTCCACAGGCATTGTTTTCACTTCCCTCTACCCAGGCTGTGTGGCCACGACTGCTCTGTTCCGCAATCATTACCCCCTGTTTCAAAAACTCTTTCCCCTCTTCCAGAGGTATATTACCGGCGGATTTGTGTCCGAAGTGCTTGCGGGTGAGCGGGTCGCCGCCGTGGTTGCCGATCCCGAATACCGGCAGTCAGGGTCCTATTGGAGCTGGGGGAACCGGCAGAAGAAAGATCGCCAGTCCTTTGTGCAGCAGGTTTCTCCCCAAGCTCAGGATGAGCAGCGAGCCGTCCGCCTCTGGGAACTGAGTGATAAGCTGGTGGCCCTCATCTAAAATCTCGGCAGGGTTCATGCTTCCAGAGGGTGGGCAGGTGTGATCGTGGTGAAGAGAGCAGATTGACTCCTAGGCAGCCTCTAGTTTTCGGATGACCTGTTGGAGCACTTGAGCGTTAACGGTCTTGAGTCTGGGGAAACCAGCTTTGGCCTTAGTCAAGGACTTGCACTGTCGGGCATAATTTGGAAATGGCGTATCTGCTGGCAAGATGAACTCTTGCCGAATCGAGCACGCATTTACCGGAGACTTGCGGGAATCCAGCCAGTCTTTGCGTTCCCGAAGGGCGAGGCCAGGGTCTGATCGAGAATGTTGAGGATGGCAGTTACACTGTTGGTCCTCAATCCTGTTTGTGCTCCAGCCTCCTGAAACAGCCGTCCAAAACAACGGTAGCCCCAACATCCGCTAGGTCGGACGCTTTTGCGGGGGTGCGGTTATACACCGTGAGAGGGAATCTAGCCGCACAGATCTGCTCTGCAAGGGGATACCCCATCAAACCCGTTCCGATCAGTCCGTAATACATAGGTGCTGACGTTCCCGTTTTACCAAGCTGGAAGATGCGTAACTCTGTTGCAAGTTCATGATCGTAACCCCCGCATCTGCATCTGGGTCCGCTCCAGATAGGCACGGGCATCCAGATGGTTGGTATCGAGATCCAGAGTTTTTTGAAATTGCTGGATCGCCTTGTCGTAATTTTCCAGGGCGTAATAGACCATTCCCAGGCGGTAATGGGCAGCCGTATAGCTCCCGTTAGACATTAGGGCATTGGTGAAGCTCTCTACCGCAAAGGCATACTCACGCTTCAGCCGCGAAATCTCACCCAGGCCGTAATGAGCTTCCGGCACATGAATATCAGCTTTAATGGCAGTTTCAAACTTGGCATGAGCAATCTCCAGGGTGCGGTGTTTCACGACGCTGCTACCTCCTGTGGCCTGAACCTGAGCTTCCAGATGGATCAACCCCAACATCGCCAGAGCCGAAGGATTACCAGGATCCATTTGTAGCGCCTGGTTGCAGCGCTCTCTAGCTTCCTCAAACTCTCCACTCATACAAAGCAGCGTTCCCAGTCCCAGATGGGCGGCTGACAGATGAGGATCTTTGGATAGTGCCGCTGTAAATTCTTGTCGCGCCGATTCCAGATCCCCTGCCTGTAGCAGGGCAAAGCCCAGATCTGTGCGAGCTTTAGCCACGTGAGGACTGAGGCGAATTACGTTATAGAGATGTTGAATAGATCGATGCAGATCGCCCAGCTTATAGAGCGCCTTGCCGATCTCATGGTGGGCTTCCACCAGTCGCGGATCGAGACGTAATCCTGCTTCAAAGGCAGCAATGGCCGCAGCAAACTGCAGTCGTAAACTGTAGACCGTTCCCAACGTGGCATGGGCCGGAGCCAGGTTCGGATTGAGATCAAGAGCCTTCTCTAGATAATCGATAGCCCTATCCCAGGACTCATCATCACGCTGTTTCGACAAAGCCAATCCCATGTGATAGTAGATATCAGGATCGACTCTTTCCCCCTCAGCGTAGAGGTTTAGAGCAGCCTGAAATTTGGCGAAAGCCTGGTCATATTCTTCCTGGCGCATGTACATGTTCCCTGCTGTGAGCAGAGTTTTCACCATTGCCCCCTGCAGCCCCTCAAATTCAGGGTTGATCCCATGTAATTTCCAGAACAGCTGCATGGCCTGGCCATAGTCTCCTCTCTTCACCCAGGTTTGACCTATATAGAAAAGGGCATCGGGGTAGTCTTCACGGATGCGCAGAGCTGCAGTAAAGGCCGCCATCGCCTCATCCCATTTGCCCGCCTGGTAGTGATCTAGACCCTTACGCAGCAACGTATAGGCCCGCTCCCGCTCCCGCTCTTCTTTGGTCATGGGTTTGCGCACCAGACCATAGCTTTCCAGAACAACATAGGATCCTAGACCTAGGGAGCCCAGGAACAGAAGGATCACTACAGCGGAAACCGTAAACAGTAAGCTGCGGAACAATAATTGGGTGGCCAGATCCAGGGTGAGCAGGCCGTCGGTTTCCCCAGCCAGACTCGTGACCTGATTGGGATTGATCAGGTTCTCCTGCTGTAGCTGCTCCAATACAGCATCAGCAAGATCGTCATCACCCACCTGTTCAGGGGTCAACGCTGCTACCGTATCCCGTTGCTCAGGAGGCAGAACAGCCCGACGCAGACGATTGGCATGCCGGATCTCGGTATCTGAGGTGTACGCCTGTGTCAGTGAGACTCCCGACTCAGGTTGTTCCGCTCCCCCGGTCTGTTCCAAAACAGCAGCGGTCTTAAAATTGATCAGGGCATTGCCCACATCCTCCTGTTCTGCCTGCGCTCCGGCCATGGAGATATAGGTGGCGGGATCGGCGGGATTAGCATCCAGGGCTGAGTCAAATTGCTGGATGGCGGCGTCAGTGTTGCCCTGATCCACCAGTGCATCCCCCAGTACACGACGTGCCTCGGCATTGGCAGGATTAAGCTGGACTGCTCGATTGAAGCTTTGCAGGGCTGGTTCCGTCTGTTCCTGCTGGGCCAGGGCCAGTCCCAGTTGGAGTTGGGCCTCAGCATCTGCGGGGTTACTCTGCACCGCCTGCTGCAGGAGACGCACCGCTTCATCCAGAGGTTGATCTTCTGCAATCGCCCGCTGCGCAATCACCGTTCCCCGTCCGGTCAAAGCCTGGGGGTTTGCGGGCTCCAGCGCAAGAGCGGCCTCATAAGCACTCAGGGAGCGATCCCACTGCTGTTGCTCCGCCAGAATCCGACCCAGCTTGATGTGGGCCACAGTCAGGGCTGGATCTTTGGTGAAAGCCTCTTCATAGGCCTGTTGGGCCCGATTCAGATCTCCAGAGGCATAGAACGCATCCCCCAGGTGCAGATGGGCCATGGCCTGGGTGGGATCCTGCCTCAGGGTTCGTTCATAAGCTTCAATAGCCTGGTCAATTTGATCCGGAGCATACAGCCCAAACCCCAGATCATTGCGCATCTGCCTTAGTTTGGAATCCAGGTTCAGGGCGATCAGATAGTTTTCCAGGGCGGCATTCCAGTTTTCCTGACGAGCCTGAGCCTGACCCAGATAGTAGTAGGCATTGGGATGATTGCGACTGAGTTCCGTGGCAACTCGGAAAGAGTCAGCGGCTTCGGCAGTTGCTCCGTTAGCTAGCAGGGCAAGTCCCAGATCAATGCGAGCATCCACCAAAGTCGACTGCAACTCCAGGGCACGGCGGTAGCTGGCAATCGCCTGATCCCAGGACTCCTGCTGAGCATAGGCCCGCCCTAAATGGTAATGAATCTGAGCATCATTGGCATCGAAAGCAGTGGCAGTGGTTAGTTGTTCCAGGGCATCTTCAACCTGACCATGACGATAAAGGGCAATTCCCAGTGCCAGGCGAGCCTTGGGATTGTTGGGTTGCTGCAGGAGGATCTCTCGTTGAGTGTCGATCTCCTCCTGCAGTTCATCCAATCGCTTCTGACTGCGGGCCAGTCCTGCCCGTGCGGCAGGGTAAAGGGGATTAAGATCCAGTGCTTCCCGATAGCTATTTCCAGCCAGAGACCAGTCCTGTCGTTGCGCAAATCTCACCCCTTCGTAATACTCCTCTTTGGCAGCACGGGCTCCGCTGGCATAGGTGGCCCAGGTGGCACCAAAGATCACAGTGCCAAATCCGACCGTTCCCAACACCAGTGCCGCCAGAACCTGAGGTTGCCGCAAGCGAGCAAAAGCGGCTTGGGCCAGGCCACCCCAGTTGGGGCCAGCCGCAGGCGATAGATGAAAGCTCCGCTCTAACTGCAGCAGGGCTTCCTGGGCCGATTGAAACCGCTGCTGAAATTGCACGCGGATCATGCCCGTCAGAATCTCGGCCAGTTTCTCGCTGGCTCGACAGTGATCCCGCCATTGAATCTCACCGCCGCGAGGATCGGTAGAAAGCTGCGTTGGGGCCAATCCAGTGAGACACTGCACCGCCACCATACCCAGTGCATAAATATCACTGTTGAATTGTGGTGCTCCTGCATACTGCTCGGCTGGAATGTAGCCCAGGGTCCCCACCGCCATGGTGTGGGATGCCTGAGTCGATTCCCCTGTTTGCAGCTGCTTCCCTGCTCCAAAATCAATTAGCACATATTTACCGTCTTCAGCACGACGGATAATATTCTCGGGCTTGATATCACGATGAATGACGTTGTGCTCATGGATAAACCTCAAGACCTGGAGCAGATCATGCAGCAACCCGATCACCTGCTCTTCTGAAAAGACATCTTCACTCAGATCTTGAGAGAGGGATCGGCCTTGAATAAACTCCTGCACCAGGAAGAATTCTTTATCCTGTTCAAAGTAGGCCAGCAGACGAGGGATCTGATCATGCTGACCTAACTGCTCCAGGGTTTCGGCTTCGACGTTAAACAGACGACGAGCATTCTCCAAAAATTTGGGATCGGCAAACTTGGGCCGCAGCTGCTTAACCACACAGGTGGGGTGACCCGGTCGCTGCTGATCCTGGGCCAGAAAGGTTCGACCAAATCCCCCTGATCCCAGCACCTTTAAGACCTGATAACGTCCCCCTAGAATGATCTGACCCGTTTGCCCACTGGAAGGACCAGAAGCGGAGATTTCAGGCGCTGCCCCCATGGAGGTCGCGGGGGTCCCCAACCCCATGCTGCTGCTCGAGGGGATCCCTACCGACATCATTTGCGTTTGCGGAGGAGGAGTCGCAGGCGTTGCCGGGAAATCAATCGAACGCTGCCATTCCGGGGTTTTCTGGCCCACAAGACGGCCGTACACCAGCACCTGCTGAATGCCTTGGGGATGAGCCTGAGTAATGGTCTCGGCCAAAAGCTCCCACACCGCTTCTCGATCCCAGTCGATCTCAGGGGGGTACTCCAGCAGGATATGCAAACGCGAGGTCTTGGTGGAAAAGAGCAGGCGCACTGGATATGCGGACAGGATGGCTTGTAGCCTGGTGCCAAGCTCCTGTGGCGTCACCCTCCTGTCTGCTACCATTGTGAGCTCCTCAGATTGTCATTCCAGCCTGTGAGATTAGCAGTCAACTCTACGAGGTTCTCATGCTATGACGTACCCGCAGTGTGAATGGCCACAGTTGCACATCGATAGTAGATAGAGCTTACCCCAGCCAGGCGTTGATTCTCTCCTGGATTGGATAAATCACTGATGCAGATTTGCGACTATCATAACCAAGCCCTGCAACTCTGGTGTAGTCAATGACCTCTAGGCTGCCCAGCCTTCTGAGAAGAACCAGTTAGGATAAACCTATCTGGACTGCTTTTTGGAGTGAAATTGCCATGTCGGGGGCTGCCATCTATACCCTTTGGGATGCTGCCGCGATTGTACTGCGAGAGGGAGGGGAGGCTTTACTGATCATCCTTTCTCTCTTGACGCTACTCAGCAAGAGTGGATATCGGCAGCAGCGCCGCTGGATCTGGCTGGGGGCAATGATTGGCTTGAGTGCTGCATTAGTTACAGCTGTCCTCCTACATCTTTTATTACAGCAACTTCCTCTTGATCCAGAAATTCTGGAGGGAACAACAGCGCTGCTGGCGGCAGTACTGCTGGTCTATGTCAGCTACTGGTTGCATCGGCAAGCTTCTGTTGGCAGTTGGAAAACGTACATTCACAGCCAAGTCGTTTCTGCTCTGGACAGCAATCGAATCCTTTCCATTGCCTTGATCGCCTTTCTAGCCGTTTACCGCGAAGGCGCAGAAACTCTGCTTTTCTTCATGGGCATTGCCCCTGCGATCCCGCTCGAGAGCTTACTTCTGGGAGCGGGGTTAGGCGTCAGCCTGCTGATCCTCGTGGCTGTGATCCTGCTGCAGGTGGGGGGTAAATTGCCCCTGCGGGCCTTCTTTCGGGTCACAAGTCTGCTGATCTACGGCCTTGGCTTCAAGTTGCTGGGCAATGGAGTCCATGCATTCCAAGAGGCCAACCTGGTCCCGCTTCACTCCAGCCCTCTCTTACCCCAGCTCCAGATTCTGGGCATTCATCCCACCTGGGAAACCTGCCTGGTTCAGGGGGGAGTCCTTGTCCTGGGAATCTTGGTGGGGGGAATCACCTGGCAGCCGCCAGCCAGAACTGACCCAGAACCGACAGGAAAGCAGCCCCTCTGACCCGTAGAAGCGGGATCGCATCGATGAAAAATCGAGGCAGTTGTGGTAATACTTCACCAAAAGGTGGTAACACCCAAACAAATTGGGTAACATGCCTCTAGCAGTAGCGCAAAGGGCTGTACAGGCCCTTGACAGGTGTGTTCAGCTTTCTAAAATCCTCTGGTGGTAATACGTTGCTCGGGGTTGATATCAACCCGGAACGCATTGCTGTTGCCCAAACGAAGAAACAGGGAAACCGTATCCGTCTTGTCCACTACGAGACGGTAGAGATGCCGGAAGGCGCCATGATTGAAGGGCGGATCGTTGATCCTCCCACAGTCGGGTCTGCCCTCATGGGTTTACTGGATGAGCATAAGATATCCGCAAGTGCCGTGGCCACCGCTGTCCCTGTGCGGGAAGCCATTGTGCGCCTGATCCGTTTACCAGCGGAGTTACCTGCGGATGAACTGCGCCGTGTTGTGCTGGAGCAGGAGGCCGAGCTCTACATCCCCTATCCCCGTGATCAAGCTGATGTTGACTTTCAGCCTTTGGGTCTGGATCTGGGGCCCGATGGTATTGAGCGCACTGAAGTGTTGTTGGTGGCCATTCCTAAGGAAGTGGTTGACAACTATCTAGAGGTGCTCCAGTCAGCCAACCTGCAGGTGCGGGTGGTCGAACTCTCCAGTTTTTCTCTAATCCGTACCATCCGCGATCAACTGGCTCAATTTAGTGCTCAGGAAGCAGTGCTTCTGACTTCAATTGGGTATGAGAGCACAGAGATCAGCATTCTGGTCAACGGTGTCCCGCAGTTTTCTCGAACCGTCAACATTGGCACCGTGCACATGCAGCAGGTTCTGGCTCAGGCTCTGAATCTACCTGCCTCCCGCACTGGAGATTTATTGCAGTCCTTGAAATTGCCTGTAGTCAGCTCCACAGACTCCCTTTCCACAGGGGAGCAGGTGGTCGGCAATCCGGGAGTGACTGCTGTGTCTCGTGTCCTGGCCGATCTGGCGGATGAGTTGCGCCGCTCGATTGATTTCTATATCAACCAGGAGCGCAGTGCTCCGGTGGCCAAAGTCATTCTCGCGGGTGGGGGCGCCGGGTTGAATCAAATTGATGGCTTCCTGGCTCAGCGCCTCAGCATGCCTGTCGACCTTGCCGATCCGATTGGTAATTTGACCATCCCGGATGCCATGGACTTTCCCTTGACCTTGCGGCCAGCCATGGGCGTTGCCCTGGGATTAGGGTTACGAGAGTCTTTCTAGGGCAGTTGCCCAACCACAGATCCTCCACTGCACATAAAAGGGTAACGGCATGTTTACACCAGAAATCAACTTTCTTAAGGAGCGTCCTCAGGATCAGGCCATGACAACGGTCGGTCCCACAGACACTGTCGGCCCTGGCGGAGGCGGTGGCAGCGGAGTGGTGGTGATCGGCATTGGGGTGGTGGTGGCTGGACTGGCCTTCGGGGCTTTTTTCCTGGGACGTTCCTACCTGGGCAATCAGTTAGCTTCCCTACAACAGCGCCGTGATCAGCTGAATACAGAACTGCAAACGGAGCAGACAGAGCTGGACCGCCTGCGTACTCTAGAAACAGAACTCAATCAGATCCGCGCTAGAACGGAAGCCTTCCGTGCCTTCTTCAGCGACATCCAACCCTGGTCTGCGTTGATGCAGGACCTGCGCAATCGTGTGCCAGTGGATGTCTGGATCACCAGTATGGTCACCGTCGATAATCAGCTTACGTTACAAGGCCAATCTTTGACGTTTGACCAGGTGAATGACTTTCTGCTGACGTTGCAGGAGTCCCCCTATGTGGAGGATGTCCGTCTTGCTTCCAGTGAGAGGATTGATGCCACTGAACAAACCCTGGCCAGTGTGCGTTACTCACTGACAGTAACATTGGCGGATCTCGACCTTGCCTCTCCAGAACTGGCTCAAGCCCTGGCAGACGACGGGGCGGAGGGGTTATTGGAAAAGGTCAACATCTTGCGTGATCTAGTGGAGACAAACTGATGGCTGGACAGTACCCTGCAGACGATTTTATTGACGATATTCCCACTCCTTCGGGGCCGCCTGTAATTCTCGGCATGGAGCTCACCCCAGGACGGGTCGGGATTGCGATTGGCTTGTTAGGTGTCCTGGCAGCAGGTCTGCTAGCCTTCACCAATTTGCGACCACTGCTGCAACAGATTCAGCAAACCGAGAATGAGATTGATCAAACCACCAATACTTTGACCGACGTCAGACAGCAGATTCAGTCCCTCAGTAATGTTGAGACCGATATTGAGGAAGGTCGGCGGGTGAATGCCCGTGTCAGTGAGTTGCTGCCCACCCCAGAAAATGTGGATACCCAGCTTCTTGATCTATCCCGCTTGATGCAGCAGAGCGATATTCAACTGCGCAGCTTCGCTCCTTCTGATCCTGTGCCTGCGGATGCCACCTCTGCTCCTGAGGTGCCTGCGGACATTGCTTTCAGTATTGAGGTGCAAAACACGAATGTCTCAATGCGCGGAGAGTACGATGACATCATCAGCCTAATGTCAGATGTAGAACGGCTGGAAACCCTGCTGCGAGTGCGCAATCTCAACATCCAATTTACGGAAGATCCAACTCAGTTGGTGTCTGCCTTTACATTGACAGCCTACATCTATGATCGGGATGCAACCCCACCGCCTCCACCCGAACCAGCTGAAGGGACCGCCCCTGCTGGAGAAGCTGGTGCAGCTGCGGAAGGAGTTGAGTAGGGTGTAACCAATCCTACAACTGGGGGAACTCCTAAGTATTTATCACTTGCCAGTCACCCCAATTTAAGTCTGCGATGGGTCTTTACATTACGGTTTGAGAAGGTATGCTGTCTCTAGAAGAGGCAGCTTTTTTGTCCAGTGATGGTGGATTCGAGCAAGAAATTTGCTTAATATCCGCTGGATCTAGTGGCAAGTTGACAGATTTGGGGTTTGATTAGTAAGGAAGTGGCATGGTGCTGGCTCCCTTAATGCCCAATCTCTTCATCAAGAAGGGGTAGAGCAGTGGTAAAGGTATACTGGCCGATCCGAACGGAAACCCGAGCCGCCAGGATAAAAACAGTCCAACGATGGGTTAGTGCATATAGCTTCTGCAATGACGATGTCAGTGCGTTGTGAATGGAGTGAGGTGTGAGGATGATGAAACGTCAAGTGCTGTACGGATGTGCTTTGGGATTGGCCCTGTCTTTACCCTTAGTGTGGTCTGGCACTCAGCTTAAGCCGGTAGCAGCTCAGCAGTTGACTGCAGCGAGCTCTGAAGGTGTGAGTCAAATTAAGGGTCTCCGTCTGGTTCCCCAGGGGGAAGAGCTCAAGCTGGAAGTTGAGATCACGGCTGGAAGTCGGCCCCAGGTCTTCTTTACGCAGCAAGGGCGTGCATGGGTTGGAGATATCACCAACGTCAAGTTAGCAGTGGAGCCGGGACAGTCGAGTTATCGCCAGGATAATCCTGCCCCCGGGATTCGTTCTCTCAAAGCGCAGCAGATCTCCGCAGACAGCGTCCGACTGGAGATTGAGGGAACTGATGCAGCGCCCCAGGGATTGCTGGCCGAGCGGAGTTCTACCCAGCTGGTTTTCGCCTTTGATCCGGGATCCCCCGCCGCTCCATCTCAGCCGGGAGCACCCGTGGCACCAGCACCTGCAGTGGTGGCTGATGGATCCAGTGCGCCTGTAGGGTTAACTCCTGCTCCGACCGCTCCTGCCGCTGCCCTACCTCAACCATCTCAACCCAGTGCACCAGGAGACACGGTTGCTCAGGCCCCAGCAGCTGCAACAGCTCCAGCCGCCCCCCCACTAACCATTTCTCAGGTGCCAAGGATTGATCAGCTGGATCAACCGAGGGGGACTTCTCCGGCTCCTTCTGAATTTGTGAATGGGGCAGCCGCACCTCCGGTAGGGGACATCGCCATTGGCACGATTGTGCCGCAACAGCCCACTATCGATCTGGGTAGCAATAGTACGATCACCCTGACCCTGAAAGAAGCACCGGTGGCAGATGTGTTGACCCTCTTGGTCCGGCGCGCTGGCCTCAATGTTGTCCTCAATGATGTGGGTGAGGATGTCAGCATTTCTCTGGATGTCCAGGATGCTCCTCTGCAGGAAACCTTTGACTTTATCCTGCGCCTGAAGGAATTGCAGGCCCGGCGTGTGGAACAAACCGTGTTTATTGGTGAGAATCTCCCTGGTGTCGCCGAGCGGGTGGTGCGCAACTTCCGACTCAACCAGGCTGCGGTGCAGGGGGGTGATCAGGTGGACGCTGGGGTTCTGGAGTTTCTAGAAGCCCTGGCGGTGGAAGGCGGACCTCTAGGGGGAGTTCAGCTGATTCCCGATCCGCGCACTAACTCTATCTCGGCCATCGGCACGCCCGAGCAAATGGATATCATTGCCGCCCAAATTGCTCAGCTGGATATCCGCAAGCGTCAGGCGCTGGTGAATGTGCGCGTCATTGATGTCAACATCAGCGAAAACGAGAGCCTGGGTGTTGAACTGGGAGCAGCGGGTGGCAACTTTGCCTTCTCTGGGGTTCCAGGTGATGGAGGCGGAGATTTTGGGGGTACACCCCTGGATCAGCCTGCAGGCAGTTCCGTGCCCAATATTGGTACTGCGGTGGGGAACCAGGCATTTGTCTACAACACCCTCAATCGCCTGCAGCAATCTCTGGCGGTGAGACTTAATGCGGCCATTGCCTCAGGAACTGGAAAAATCCTGGCCGATCCCAAAGTTGTGGTTGCGGATGGAGGTTCTAGCAGGGTGGAGATCGGTAACGAGGTTATTACTAACCAGACCCTGCAAACCGATCCAGCAACAGGTGCATCCGCTATCGTCTTTGAGAAAGGGATCGCGGGCATCACGCTTGAACTTAATAATGTCCGGATTGATGACAATGGTTATATTTCTCTGGACATCATACCTGAGGTCTCAGCCCCTGCACCTGCGGCCCTTCAGACGGTCGATTTTATCACGTTGTTGAACCAACGGCGACTGGATACTCAACGCATCCGGCTTCAGGATGGCGAAACCTTTGTGCTAGCTGGACTGATCCAGGACAATGACACCGTCAACGTGAATGCGATTCCGATTCTCTCCCAATTGCCTTTAGTGGGCGCGTTGTTCCGCGATCAAACGATCACTAAAGTCCGGACTGAAGTGGTGGTGATGGTAACCCCATTCGTCCTCCAGGATGATCGGGCGATCAGTTTGGCTCCTTAGCACCAGGCTGTCCCAATCGGATTGGGATCTCACAAGCGGTTGAACCAAGGGGGAATCGTAGTGAATGGCAACAACCTCAGGCTGAGCAGGCGGGCCCGGTTTCATCTGGCTCGTCTCCTGGCCGTTGCCCTCAGCCTTTGTCTAGCTCTGTGGCTGAGCTGGACTAGTACAGCCTGGACTCAGACTGCAGCGGTCGTCATTCCTGTAGAAAATCAGACTTATCCCCAGCTGGTGGAACAGGCTCGTCCCCTGGTGTGGGATACCCTGCGATCTCAGTTCCAACAATTTCCAGCTGCATCTCAGATCACTGTTGATGTCATGGGAGAGCGGCAAGCAGCAAAAGTCCCTCTTTTCCGGGTGGTTGTACCAAAATCCGCCTGGCAGAGTGGACTCACGGTAACTCAGCTGGATGGCTACACCCAGTTCTATACAGCAGCGGGATCTTTGCTAAGTCCTGCCACTCCGACCCCCTTGCCTTCTCCATCGCAATCTTCTTTCTCTCAGGGATTGCAGCTCCTCTCCAGCCAGCCTCAGGATGAAGCGGAACGTGTTGCTGTTGCCGAACCCCTCCTGATGGAATTTAACCAAACCCTGGCTCCAGCTTTGACTCAACTTCAGATGGCACTGCACCCTCCCGCTGAGCTTGCGTTTGCGATTGACGGGGTCCAGCTATCGCTGCTGCCACAACAGCCGTTGCAGTACAGCACCGCCTATCAGCTGCAATTGCAACAATTGGGTGATCAGGTTCTGACGCCACCTGTGCGCTATCCTTAAGACTGAACCTCAATACACCTTTGAGCGAGATATTCAACCCCTCCTGAAGGCCAGTTGCGTAGGCTGTCATCGCTGGGCTGGTCGGCAGCGACAGCATCCTCTCGACACCTACACGGCAGTCCTAAGTTATCTCCATCCTGGTGATCCTGACAGTGAGTTATTAAATCCCCGCTGGGTGCGTCGGCATGCACCGATCCAGAGGCAGGCCCAACCCTCTTCCTTGACGTCATCTGTTGATGCAGAACAGCCAGGTTCAGGGTTGCCAGTGGGTTCATCGGCATCTGGAGCAGCAAACGGATTTGCGCTTCTCTCTCCCGAAGCTTTCCTGCTGAGCAACCAGCAATCTCGAGTTACGGCCCCGCAACCCTTTGTCTCAGCCGACTCTTTCCCTGGCGCATCTGGAGAACAGCCAGCACCTGCCCCACCTGCTCCTGCCGCTCCTGTAGTGCCACAGTCAGCAGCTGATCGCAATAATCTTGGGGGATCTATGACAGAGACTGCACCTCCTTCCACCCTGCAGCTATTGACAGAATCCTCTCCAACTTCAACGGATGAGGCCTCGACTTCTGAGCCGGAAGGACCTTTTGTTTTCCAGGGATCCCCAGAATTGGCTTACATTCGCCAAAATGGCACGCCTCTATCCAGACTGGGACAATTGACGGCAGCAGAGATCGAGATCATTCGTACCTGGATTGTTCAGGATGGAGCGATTGAGAAGTAGACATCGCTCGTAGGATGATGCTTTTTCCTGCATCTACGGGGTGGCTTGAGCCTCAAGACAGGAGCAAAGTCATGTGATTAGATGGAGATTAGTTGTGTGTAGCGGGCTGTTTATGCTAGCGATGTTCCCCTCACTGCCACTGTTCTCTCATCTTTTGTCTCGCCAGCAACGCCAGCTACTAAGGTTGCTGGTTTTAGTCATCGGCTGCTTTATCTGCTTTTGGGGAGGGATGGCCATCACTTATTCCCAAACTCAACTCGCCCTCACCCGTTCAGAGCCTGCAGAGGGAGAGAGAGGAGTCAATATTGAAAAAGTCCTCCAGCTTCAGTTCAACCAACAGTTACCCCCAGATCTAGAGGAACTCAATGTCACGGTTGAACCTGAAACCGATCTTATTTTTGATACCCGAGAAGATCGGCTCCTGATTAAATCGCAAGAGCCCTGGGATTACAGCACTGATTACATCGTTCAAGTTCCACAGCAGACCAGCTTGAATCTGGAGCAAGGAGTCCGACTGCAGTTTCGCACTGAACCTGAATATACTTACAATCGCGATATTCAACCGCTTCTGGATGCCAGTTGTGTGGGTTGTCACCGACCGGAAGGGCGGCAGCGCAATCAGTTGCTTGATTCCTATGGTGCTGTGTTGCAGTATGTTACCCCTGCTGATCCTGACAGCGTCCTGATTGATCCGCAATGGACAAAGCGGCACGGCAACATTGAACAGGCACGGTTGGAACCGGGGCAGGAAAATCAACCTAATCCCGTCAGTCCACCCATCCCTGGAGGGGGCGCAGGTGTGGGCGGTGTACGGTTACCTGGAGGGGGTACAGGAGACCCTGGAGGTGGTACTGGAGCCGTACCAGGGAGTGGGGCATCTGGGGGGGGCGGATCTCCCGAGCTCGCCTATGTACGTGAAAAAGGCTACCCAATTGCGCGGTTGGGTCGCTGGACCTCTGAAGAAGTGGAGATTGTCCGCACCTGGATTGTGCAGGATGAAGCCGCTGAAGATTTAGACAGTTAGTCATTCCTTTTTCTTTAGGGCAGCAAGAGATGCGTTCTGGTTTCTGTGAAAACTTGTGGTTTCAATCTCTGCAGCGACGTCGGCTTTTGCGAACGATCGTGGCCTTCACAGGTAGCTTTCTAATCCTGTGGGCAGGCATATCCATCGCTCAGGCTCAGATCACTCTGGCCAGTTCTGATCCAGCCTCAGGGACACGCGGAGTCAGTATAGAAAAAGTCCTGCAGTTTCGCTTTAATCAGCCACTTCCCTCGGATGTCCAGGAACTGCAGCTCAACGTCACCCCAGAAACACCCTTAATTTTTGATCTACGGGAAGACCAGCTCCTGATCAAACCGCAGGATCCCTGGCAGCATAGCACTGACTACACCGTCCAAATCCCTGCACAGACCAGTCTAGGGTTAGGGGAGGCCGTAAGCTTGCAGTTTCGCACTGAACCTCAGTTCACCTATACCCGCGACATTCAACCCCTGCTTGACGCCAGTTGTGTAGGTTGTCACCGACCGGAAGGTAGGCAGCGCAATCAACTCCTCAATTCCTACAGTGCTGTGCTCCAGTACGTCACCCCGGGCGATCCCGGGAGCATCCTCATTGATCCGCGCTGGACCCAGCGGCATGCCTCGGTGCGAACGGTGGTCAATCCTAATCTGCCTCAGCAGGGGGGGTCCCCAGAAATTGCCTATGTACGTCAACTGGGCTATCCGGTTGCCAGACTGGGCCAGTGGACCGCTGAAGAAACCGAGATCGTTCGTACCTGGATTGTCCAGGATCAAGCCGCTGAAGACATTGATAGCTAAATGTATCTCTAGGAGATCCTGTTAGCATTGAACAAATCATGCTTCTAAACGGTTAAGTGGTGATGGCTCAGGGAAACAGATCAATCTTTACTGCACTCTAAAGCTGATTGAGATCTACTCCTTGCTCGCGTAACTTGGCCAATGCCCGATCACGTTCCTGGACAGCCCGATCTCGCTCCTGAGAAACTTCCCCGTAGTCCTTAAAGGGTTTACCGTCTGGGTGATAAACTACCAATCCTTTCTCTTGCAATTCAAAGTTGCCTGCGGTCAATCCAGACAAGCAGCCACCAAGATTTCGCTATGATCGGGGGGATCAAAACCTGCTGACTCATTATGACCATTGCAACTCAACACCTGACCCTGGAAGAATATCTCCAATACATTGACGGCACCGATACCAACCATGAATTGGTCAAAGGAGAACTCCTTCCGATGGCACTGGGTATGGGTCGACATGGCGAGATTGCTGACTTCATCAACAGCAACTTCCGTGCAGAAATCAAGCGCCTGGGACACTGTTGGGTTTCTAAACAAATGGTCATCGGCATTCAATCACCGCGGAGCAATCGTTGGGATACAGTTCGCATCCCCGATGTTGTTGTTTTACCAACTACGCAGTGGCGAGAGCTACAGAATCGTGAGGCCGTTATCCGCCTCAATGAACCACCTCCGCTTCTGGTGGTTGAAGTGGTTAGTGAGTCAACCCAGGGTATTGATTATCGTGCCAAACGTTCTGAGTACAGCGTTTTGGAAATTCCTGAATACTGGATTGTCGATCCGCTGGCGAACAAGATCACTATCCTGACCCTGACAGAGGGCTGGTACGATGGCACTGAATTCCCCCCTCTAGAGGTAATCCACTCACCGACATTTCCAGAACTCATATTAACCGTTGAGCAAATTTTGCAGGGTGATCTCTAAGATGGCGGTTGACATTGACACAGCTGATCCTGGCAAGCGGCAATGCTCGAGGCCACTGTGGCTTGAAACCTTGATCTTGAGCGGATCTGCACCTCAGACGTTATCATGAATACAATCTTTTTGGAACTTAGGATTAAGACAGCGGGATGGCCGTTTCTCTAGACATCTCTTCTCTGGTACATCTGGAATACTAGTGCCGAGTAGACGAACCCAACCTGGGTTCACTTCTTCCCAAACTCAATTGCGTCCAGACTTCCATCACGGCATGATTTCTTCTGCTGCACTTGCCACCATTACCCAGGGATCCCTAACCCAAGGATTAGAGGCCCGTTTAAACCCAGGGGTTTCGATCGAGGATCTGCGGGTGGGCAAGTTTATTGTCGTCCAGGGCCATCGCAACCGCTTCTTTGGCCTCCTGACGGATGTGATCCTGGGCGCCACCAGCAATCAGATTCTGCTCAATCCCCCCCAGCCGCAGGACACGCTCTTAACTGAAATCCTGGCAGGGACAGGCACCTTTGGTCTGATCACCCTGACCCTGATGCTGATGCTCTCCCCTCAGGAGGACTCGGAACCCACTTATCCCCTCTTGAATGGCCATCCGGTGTGCGAAATGATGCAATTGCTGCCAGTGAAAACCGTGCCTGCCCACTTTTCTCAGGTTTACGAAGCCTTAGAACGGGATTTTCAAATGGTGTTTGGTAGTGAAACGGATCCGCAAAAACGTAATTTCGCCATTGGCCAACCCATTGACATGCAGGTGCCCATTTGCCTTAACCTTGATCGGTTTGTGGAGCGGAGCAATGGAGTATTTGGCAAATCCGGAACTGGAAAGTCTTTTCTCACCCGCCTGCTCCTCTCTGGCACGATCCGCAAACAGGCGGCTGTCAATCTGATTTTTGACATGCACTCAGAGTATGGCTGGGAAGCAGCCACAGAAGGACGATTGTTGACCACCGTGAAAGGGCTGCGCCAACTGTTTCCGCATCAAGTACAGATCTACACACTGGATCCCGATTCCACTCAGCGGCGGGGGGTGCGGGATGCCCAGGAACTTTACATCAGCTACAACCAGATTGAAGTGGAGGATCTGGCCCTCTTGAGTCAGGAGTTGAATCTCTCAGAAGCCAGTCTGGAAAATGCCATTATTTTGCGCAATGAATTTGGACGCGACTGGATCTCGCGGCTGCTCACCATGTCCAATACTGAGATTCAGGAGTTTTGCGAGTCCCGTCTGGGCAACAAAGCCTCGATCATGGCCCTGCAGAGAAAACTCACCCGCCTGGATGATCTCAAGTACATCCGCAATACCCTGCCCCATAACTACATCGGCCAGATCCTGGAGGCTCTGGATCAGGGCAAACATGTGGTGATCGAGTTTGGCTCCCAGTCTAATCTGCTCTCCTACATGTTGGCCGCCAATGTGATCACCCGCCGGATTCATCAGGCCTATGTCTTTAAGGCTGAACGCTACCTGCAAACCAAGAACCCTATGGACAGGCCACAGCAACTGATGATCACGATTGAGGAGGCTCACCGCTTTTTGGATCCACGAGCGGCCAAGCAAACCATTTTTGGCACCATCGCCCGCGAAATGCGCAAGTACTTTGTCACCCTGCTGGTGGTGGATCAGCGTCCGTCGGGGATTGACAGTGAGGTGATGTCTCAGTTGGGCACGCGCATTACTGCTCTTCTCAACGATGAAAAAGATATCGAAGCCGTCTTTACCGGAGTTGCGGGCAGTCAGGATCTGAAGACTGTGTTGGCCAAACTGGATAGCAAGCAACAGGCGCTGGTCCTGGGACATGCGGTTCCTATGCCGGTGGTGATCCAGACCCGTGCCTATGATGAACGCTTTTATGCGGAGATTGCCGACGTGGATTGGAGCCAGGTTCCTGACGAAGATCTCTATCTGGCCGCGGCGGAAGCCAGAGCCGATCTGGGCTGGTGAGACCCTGTATTCCTGGACTCAATCCCAATCAGAGAGGGTTGTGGGGAGAAGGGTCCATCCCACTAGCAGTAGTATCCCGACGGCTCTCAAGAGGCTTTAGACGGAACTCTAGCTGCGGATGACCATGACCATAGGTGAGGGTATAACTCCAGGCCAGAAGCCGGTGCCAGAGGCGCGGTGACCAAGACTCCAGCCGCGATTGCCAGGAACGCAGCAGGACGGGGACCCAACCCCGGAGCAAATAGGCACTCCAGGCGGAGAGCGTATAGGCCATATAGGTGGGCCACCACTGCAGAAAGCCCTGCCATCCCACCGCCTGCCAGATCCAGACCAGGAGACGGGGATTCTGTCGGGCTGCCTTCAGGGCCATGCGCGTAAAGTCCCACCACTCCGCCCGGTCCTTGATAAAATCATCCGCCACCTCGGGAGGTTCGGCGGCCAGAATGCCAAAGAAACTATTCAGGACAGCATTGATCCGTTCCGGGGGAAGAGACTGGCCAGTGGGCACCATCATGCCGCGGGAGAACAGCCAGGTCACAGAAGCATTGCCCTGGTAAGCACGGATGCGGCGCAGATCCTGAGAGGTGAGCAGGTCGTGACGCAGGGCTGTGTCCAGCAGATCGGTAAGGCGGGGAGCATTGCGGATCAGGGAACCAAACCCAGTAAAACTGAGCGGCGATTGCAGGGCAGCGGCATCCCCGATAGCGAGAACGCGATCATGCAAAGAGCTGGATTGGCGGGCACTGCGCTCAAAGCGACCTGGAATATAGCCAAACGTGGCCTTCTTCCACTGCAGATCCTCCATCCGGCAGCGGCGATACTCCGGCAGAATGGTGAAAAAATCTTCGTACATCTCCAGCAGGGAGCCAGGGTTACTGGGATGAACCTGATGATAATGAAACAGGTAGAAGGTAAGTTCCTGATTCTCTCCCGGGAAAAGTTCCCAGATCAACTGGCGACCCCGACTAATATCCCCGTGACTGGCTAGAATATCTCCCAGATCTGCACTCCATACCCCCGGGGCAAATCCTGACTGAATCACGGCCCCCACGGTGGGACAGACACTGTCATAGGCCTGCAGCCGATCCGCCTGGGCAATGGGGGAAGCTGTTCCCATGGCATCAACCAGCAGACGGGCACGCAGATGGTGGGTTTGGCCCGACGACAGATCTTTGACCTGCAGCAGAATCTGCTCAGCCTCCAGATAAGCCAGCTCAAACTCAGTGCGATCCAGAATCTTACCCCCTGCAGCCTGCAATTTTTGACCACAGAGATGCAGGAGCCGTTCTGCATTGAGGGCCACATTCAATACCGTCGGAGTATGCAGGACCGGGGCCTTGACAGGACTGTTGCCGTCAAAAAATTTGTTGTACCCATCCACATACTCCCGCAGGATCAGGCTTTCCACCTCGGGTGGAGCCAACAGTCCCATCTCCACCAGGGTTTCTAGCTCTCGCCGGGAGATATTCCATTCACGGTTCATGCGACCAAAGGGGAGGCGCTCCACCAGAGCTACGCGGTAGCCCATCTCGGCCATAATCGCCGCCTGGATCACCCCCAGAGCTCCCCCAATCACCACCAGATCCCAGAGAGGGAGATCCCCGACAGCCACTTCTGCAGGACAAGGGCCAGACAGGATCAGAGGCTGAGGCTGCAATGCATGGGTTTTGCGGACCTCCTCCCGCCAGCGTTTCTCCCACCAATACACCCGTTGCAGATCAAACTCCCCGTTGGGGATGACCTGGAAAAACTTAACCGTCTGGGGGTAATAAGGTTCGAGGGCTGTAAAGATAGATTGCGTTTCCAGATCCACCTCCGGCAGGGAGGGATAACGCAGCGGAAACTGCTTCTGCAAGCGCAGCGGCAACTGACGCAGCCAGTCTGTCTGAGCTGGTAACGGCTGACCGAACCACTGCACAGCCTTGAGATAGGTGGTGTTCTGTAGAGACCAGGAGAAGACAACCCATTCACTCTGTGGATGCCGCATCCGGAAACCGGAAGCAGTGGGCACCTGGGTTCCCAGAGAGGAGGGGAGCCGCATCTGATGCAGCCAGGAGATAACAGCCTGTTGATCGAAAGTGGGAATCTCTTGGTAAAGAAGCTCCTGCATAACCTAAATCTCAAGTCGCAAGGGCAGCAGATGATGGACAAGGCCAAATCTTCCTCATTGTGCCATGTTGTCCCCCTCCGCAAAAAAGCAATCGCCAGCAAAACAGCGATCCGCGGAGACGGATTGATAAGATAGGAAGTTGGTTGCCATTGCCTTGGAAATCGAGCCAGGTAGCTTCCCATGTTTGAAAAAATTCTTTTTCCTGTTGACGCCTCGCGAGAAACAAGTCACGCCATCTCCATCGTGGCGGATCTGGGCAGTCGCTACAACAGTCACGTCTATGTCCTGTCGGTTCTGGATGACAGCCGCGTTGAGCCAGATCAACTGGAGTCCACACGGGCCAATATTGAGTCCCTTCTGCAGCAAACCAAAGCTGCCTTACGCCAGGTGGGATTGCCAGAAGTCAAGACGCTCTTTCGCGAAGGCAAGACGGCTTTCATCATTTGTGATGTGGCCGATGAGATGGATCTGAGCCTGATTGTCATGGGCTCACGCGGCCTGGGGTTGGGGACGGAGGGAGTTGATGACAGTGTCAGCAATCGTGTGATCAATCTGGCCCCCTGTCCGGTGCTGGTGGTGCCTTAACCAGGCAATTGCTTTGAAAATCTCGGTTTTCTCAGTGGTAACATCCTGGGCAGGCGCGTTAACATCGTTCTGAATTCTTGTCCTGACGCGGCTGATCTATCCCCATGAAACGATCCCACGGCCTGCTAACCCTGACAGCTCTCCTCTCTCTAGCACCAGCGGCGCAAGCCCAGAATCTGCTCTCAGGGCGTGTTGTCGAAGTGCTGGGCGGCGATGACCTGCTGGTGGAAATTAACGGACGTATCCTGCAGGTGGATCTGGCCTACATTCGTCCCCCCCTGGGCACTGAACAACCCTGGGATCAACTGGCCGCCCAAGCATTGAATCAGGTGGTTCCTCCTGGCACCCTGGTGCAGCTAGATCCGGCCTGGGTGAGTCCCGATGGTCGGCTCTTTGCCTATGTGTACAACTCCAATGGTCTGGTGAACAGTCACATGCTAGCCACCGGCCGATCCGTCTCCCCCTGGCAGGTTCCGGATCCAGTCCTGAACAGCTGGTACCGTGAGGCCGAAGTCCTAGCCCAACTGGGGGAACTGGGGGTGTACCAAACTGGCACCGTGATCAGTCCGCAGGCAGCGACTCCTGCCCTGGCCAGTTCTCGGCCTTTCCCCCTCGCCCCCTGGGGGGTAGGAGCGTTGATCCTGTTGACCAGTCTGGTGCTGCTGAGGGGAGTCTGGAAGCGTCCTCATCCTGCACCCTTGAAGGTAGGTCAGCAACTCCAGCAGCTGCAAACCACCCTGGTGGACACCCTCACCCAGCAAAAGCAACTGCAACAGCAGTATGACCAAGCCCAGCACCAGGTAGAGCTCTGGGAAAAGCGCATAGAGCTTGCCCTCGAGCATCAAGAAATGGAACTGGCAGAAGAGGCCCGTAGCCGTCACCGCCACTACAGTCAGCAGGCGGAGAGCATTAAGCAAACCCTGGAGGCAACCAGCCAGGAGGTCACACAACTGCGCCATACGATTGCAGGGATCCAGTCTCCTATCCTGCCCAACTCAGAGCATCATGTCTAGACAGGACCCCAGGGATCCTGCCAGTGGCCCCCCTGATCCACAAGCGTTTTTGGAGTATTACAGCTTTGATCTGGAATGGGGCCCGGTAGACTCCTGGCTGCAAGAGTGGGCCCAGGTGGCTTCTCCGATCTGGATTCGAGCTGCTCTGCTGGAAGCTCTCTATCAGGGTCGTTACAAGGCTACTTCTGTCAAGCACCTGCTCCAGCGCTGGAGCTCTCGGGGGCAACCTCGCCTCAGCTTCGACCGAGACTTTGTTCGCAAGGTCTGGCCAGCAGTCTATCAACCTGTTACCACCTTGCTGGCAACCCTCCCCACCCAGCCACAGTTGCAACCTCTGAGGCCCAACCTTGAAGATTTTTCCTTGCCCTTCACCACCCCCGCCATCTCTACACATCCCCTCGTGGCCCAATTACAGAAGCAACCCTTATCCCCCAAACTGGCCCAGCTGTTAACCTTGCCCACTGCATTAGACCGCATGGCTCCCTCTCCCTAGTGATCCTCATTCTCGCCAGATCCAGGTCATGAACGTCAGCATCAACCCAGGCATGACCGTACTGATCCAGGGCAGTGGCGATCCTGGGGTAGCTTTGGTTGCGAAGAGAATGCTCGCCTACGGAACAAGGGTAGAGGCTGGAGTCAAAAGCCAGAGTCAGCTTCCCCATCCAGATAGCCAACTCAACTTTGATTATCCCTTTCCTCTGTTTTCATTAGTGGAGGAAGCCATCGCCAAGATAGGCCCTATCGACGCCTCGATCCTCTGTGTACAGGCTGAATTTCTCCTGGATGCCGCCCTGGAAGCCATTGATGCTGGAATTCCCATGCTGATCCTGCTCACAGCTCAGGTGCCGCCTCTGGCCAGCCACCGCCTCATCCGCGCCGCCCATGCCAGTCAGACATTCCTCCTGGGACCGCAATCAGCTGGGATCATCCTACCGGGGCAAGTATTGCTGGGAAGCCATCCCTGTGGCTGGTATCGTCCAGGAGCAGTGGGTTTACTGAGCATCAGCCAGGGGTTGGGCTTTGAAGTGGCCGCCTATCTCTCTGCAAGGGGGCTGGGGCAGTCCTGCTGCATCAACCTGGGTTCTGATCCGCTGGGGATAGTCGCTCTGGAGGAGAGTTTCAGATATCTGACCACCCACCCGCAAACCAAGGTGATCGGAGTGGTGGGACCATTTCCTGAGGAAGCATTCGGTCAGTTACAGGAGTGGGCTCAGCAGACTACCTTACCCGTGCTGCTCTTTCAACCTGAGAGGGTTGAGGTGGATGCCTCAGGGAGCGGAAGGAGGGACTGGATCAGCTCGAAAAAAAGATCCCCTCACCTGGAAGGGATCTCAGTGACCTATGAGCTAAAGCATCTAGAGGAACAGATGCGAGCGATCCTACTTAACCCTCCTGATTAAAGGGCAATCTCAGAACCGGTAAAGGTGCCTCGGATAATCAGGAGACGACCCGTGATGTCATCAGGGGTCACAGCCTGATCTGGACCAACATCATCTTCATCGTTGCTGGTGGGAAATTCCTGCTCCACAAAGAACTCACCGCTAATGTCATCGGCAGAGGTGGTGGAGGAGAAAACCAGGTTGAGGTTGCCTCGAAGCAAAGCCCCTGAGATCTCAGCACGGTTGAAGGGACCGCCCAACTGAGCTCCAGCCAGATTACGGAAGATAAAGTTACCCGTCACAGGTGCAATTCCCTGTAGCACCACAGGACCGGGGGCACCCCCATCCTCTTCCCGCTCTGTGCGCAGGGAGAAGAAATAATCAAAGAAGGTGGGCGCTCCCGGCTGAGCTGGGAGGCGGCAGGCGTGGGGGAATGGGGGTGGGGAAGCCGCTGGGGTGGATTCACCTGCACAAAATTGAAGACCGTGCTGATATTGGCCGGATCAAACTCGGCTTGAATGCGACCATCCAGGAGACGGCGGATCCGCACCAGCTGGTTGGGCAGAATATTGGCCCGTGTGGGATCGGGAGCATAAAGAACGGACTGAGAACCCACCTGTCCAGGACCAACAAAGAGAACCTCAGCCTGATTAGGAGTCAGGTGCAGACGGGCCAGCAGGGACAGCGGATCTTCAGTGCCACCATCATTCTGGATACCCCGCTCGCGCACCAGGAAGCTAGCCGAGAAGCGCCCCTGATTCAGGATTGCGGTGATCCCTTCATCCGGATTCTCAAAGTCACCTGTGGTTTCGTTCAGGACGCCAACGGTGAGACCAAACAGATCCGCTTCGCCTTCAATCACCACCTGTGAACCAGGATCGCCAACACTGTTCACCAGGATCCGCTCGACACGCAGGGTCAGAATCGTAACCACTTCCCCTTCAGCATTCACGATCTGACCCGTGAAAGTTGTCCCCACCCGCAACCGCTGATCATTGGCATTATTAGCAGTTAGAACCAGACCATTGAGGAAGATCTGGGTCGAAAGCACCGCGTCATTCGGGGCGAAGGCTTCCACCTCAACGGGAGGAATGGTGTCAGCCAACTCAATGGAGAGCGTGGTGGAATTAACATTGTCATCAATATTCAGATCATCCACATTAGGAATGTCTCCCAACGGCAGCAGGCGCGCTTCCATATCAGTTAAGCGAGCTGTCCCACTCCCTTGAGAAGAGGAATCCCGTACAGGAATGCCCTGGTCAAATTTAGGATTAATAAAATCCAGACGCATGCTGCTGGTTTCTAACACCGAGCCAGGGGTGTACAAGTATTCTTGAGCAGAAGCAAACTGACTTCCATCAACCTGAACGGGTCCTGGCAACGCCGCTGTCTCATCGGGTTCTCCACAGCTTCCTAAGAGTAGGATCCCGCAGAGAAGGGCAACCGAGCGATATCTAAAGTCCATACACAACTTCCTCACACACACAGAAGCTTGAAGAGGATCGCACACACCATGGGTGAACTGCCCACCCCTGTTCGCTGCCATAATACACTAAATGTAGAAAAGGGGGTTGACTGTGATAGGTTTAATTTGTCAAGTCGTCAAACCCTATATGTAGGGTTGACAAACGCTAAGGATGAAGTAGAACTGGGTGCAGGTGGTTAGGAGGGGGGATCGGTGATCCCCAAGCGGCTGTCTTTTTATAGCCTAGCCGCCCATCCAGTCTGGCCGGTGTAACGGTAACGAGTGTGTGGTGAGAGGAGATGAGCATGAAGACAGTTGCCAGTGCCATGGTATCTCGCAGCTTGATCGGGATCTTGGCGATTGGTGTGGGTATCGCAACGGTGGCGGGCTGCAGTGATGATGATAGGCAGTCGGCTGTTCCTTTGTTAGTAAGTGGCAATGCACAGACCAGTGTGTCGGAACCTGAGCCGATTGGCACCGCTCCCACATTGGCGCCAGTTGATCCGGGTACCACCACGCCCCGCGAGGTGCCGGATTTTTCTCAGGTGACCCCGCCTCCGATCCAACCGGATCTACCGGATCAGCCCACGGGTAGCTTGAATGCTTTACAGAGTTTTGCCTTTAACCAGTACGAAGTCGTCCTGAGCAACCTGGTGGTACGCGGGGTGATAGCAGATGTTGACATCCAGGTTTTGAATAACACCTGCGGCACTGATGTGACGGAAGCCCTGAATCCGACTGCAGTCGCTCAGTTCGAGAACCTGCTCGTGGGCCGGGGAAATACTGTGGTGGATGCTATAGGCTTTGATTTTAACTTCCAATTCCCCACCGATCCTGAGTTCTTTGAAGATGGCCGGATCCTGAGTCGCGGGAACAGAACCCTTCTGACCGTCGATGCCGAGGGAGAACCTTCCACTGAGGAATTCCTGACGGGAGATGAAATCATTGTGATCGTGACCATTACCGATACTTTTGGGCAGGTCCTGCGCTTGAACGATGGCATTTTTGAAGAGGGTGATGAGCGGCTGGGGTTACCCTGCGGCTTCCGGGTCTCTGGTGGTGAGGCTATCTTGAACTAGCTTTTGTGTCTGGTTTGAATCTAAATGTCCGGGATGCGGAATCTGTGAGTGTGAGGATGTGAGGGATATGCGGAATCTGAATGTAACGCTTGTCAGGGCACTCAGCCTGTCTTTGTTGCTAGCGGCAACGGTGGCCTGTGAAGATGGTCGAGATGAAATTGCCAATGTTGTTCCTGGTCCAATTATCGAGAACCAGGGCGGATCCAGTGTTGGAGGGGGATCAGCGGTAGGAACCGATCCGACGCTCGTGCCTCCTGACAGCAAAGATATTCCTCCACCGGTTGAGGCTCCTGGAATTGGTCCGGTGGCTACTCCTAATGCCAATCCCCCGATTATCTCTGGAGATCCGGTGGCGGTGCCCACGCCTACACCGTTCCCGACACCTACCGCTACTCCTGTACCGGATAACGTAGGAACTTTGGAGTGTGTGACAGTTACCAATGGGGCGACGATAACCCTGGCTGCCACCATTCCTGCTGGAATCCAGGAGATCTCTGATATTCAGGTTCGTAACCTAACTCGCTCATCAGCTGTCCCTGTTGATTCTGGCCTGATTCCCTCCCTCGATCCTGTAAACCTTGTGGGACGGGAAGAGGTCAGTCTAGTGTTCACAGTACCCTTCAGTCCTAAGATCGTTCGTACCTTTGCTACAGGAGATGCACTTGTTGTTTCCTTTAGCATCACAGATACTCTAGGGCGTGTACTGGTCTTAGAGGCAGCTCCTTGTAGCGCGATTATTGATCAGAGCCAGCTACCCCCACCCACACCTGTTCCCCCCGGTGAAATGTTCATGGTCTTTGATCAGGTGAGTTTGAGGGCTACCAGCTTTTTGCTGACCCAGACTGCCGACACAGGGGTGGTGGGTTTTGGCCCAATTAGTGGCCCAGGAGCACCTACTGATGATTTCGATGGACCAGGATCCTCCGCAAGCGGCCCGACAGGTGTTATTTGTGGATCTTCTATCTTTTTCCCTGGGTTTACTGCTTCACCACCCAGGTTGGTTGTAAACGAGCAGAATGGGGCTTTCTTCCAGATTAATCAAGGGGTTTTAGATCCCACAACGACCCTGGAAACTCCAGTCCTGCTTGCGGGACAGCGGCTGAGTGTTTTCCTGGATCAGAATGGTTTCCTACAGCTAGCGATTACCCCTGGGAACTTCGACGAACTTTATCGGATCAACTTCTTTGAAGATAGACAGGTGGATCTCTCCCTTGCCCGTTGTAATGTGACCCCAGGGCAAATCGATGATATGGGCAATGTAACAGCTCCTCAGGAAAACCTGGAATTTGATTCAGGACAGGGAACTTTCCCACTCCTCGAGTCTGTACAGGCTCTCTTCACCTTAAGGGGTACTGGAGGCGGCACTGGCGAGCCCAACAATGGCACATTATTAGGGGCACAGTTCACTTCTGATTTACCTTTACCTCAAGGATTGACCGAGACAGCAGATCCAAGGTTCTCTGGCGTTCTTAACCTCCTGGATGTATCTAGCAACCAGGTGCGTAGCGACATTTCCTTTGTGGTCGATCAGGTCAGAAATACCCAGACCCAGGCAGCAATTAGAGATCTATCGGTAGCACCCGGAGATATCAACCCTGTTTCAGGCAACCCACCGTTTATTACCATCAACGGCTGCCCAGCCACAGATACTAATAATCTGGTGTGTGGTCGATTCCAGATCAGTCAGCCTTTCCCCTCTACAGACGTGAATGATGTTCTGATTATTTCAGGAACATTTACGGGCCTGATCGCAGATTAAGCAGGTTAAGGAGAAGTCCTGCTCTCTTTAACTGATTACGGAGTGAGTTGATCACAAAGCTGAGAGGTGGAAACCCATTCATACCTCTCATTTCTTTTCATAGAGTGATAGTGAAGCGCGAAGATTCCCGTGATCTCGCAGGAACAAGTGCCAGCTAAGGGAGTATCAAGGAACATCAGATATTCTGATTGAGACCTTGACAGACCCTATCAAAACGCTTGCTAAACATTGAATTTGGGGTATGTTTGTGGGTGGTGTGGATAATAAGTGCTTCGAGGTGTCTCTGGCTATTGTTTACCCTTTCACCTCCCTCTCTCGCTAATGTAGGGCTTCGAGGATTTGGCTATGCGTCTTCATGTGAAATTCCAGTTCATGCTTCTGCTGGCAACCTTCATCGGGGGGCTAGGGGTTGTGGTTGGGTGCTCCACTGATAACTCCTCCAATTCCATCAGTACTGCACCTTCCCTACAGCAGCTAGACAATCCTGTCACCATTGATCCAGCTATTAGTGCTGAAACTGACACTGAGCTGATGACCTCTTTGCAGGTAGCTCCAGCAATTGCTTTTACAGCAGAATTGGCGGATCCTTTGCCAGGTGGCACCACGTCCAGAAATATTTTGATCCGCGTTGAGGGCGAAATTCCG
>JAAUUJ010000002.1 GCA_012030715.1 Synechococcaceae cyanobacterium SM2_3_1
CCAGGAGTCAATGACTTCACCAGCGGCCATCTGCTGGATCAAGAACGGGGGGATGGGTTGAATCGAGGCCATACATCTGCCGTGAGGAACCCCGCCCTCTCACCTAGAACCGCTGCTTCCAAGAATCTGGGTCCAGGGAGGAACGTTCCGCTTGAAGGCTCTTGTGGCTTGCCAACAGATCCTGGTGAAGGGAAAGATCCAGGTGCATCATGTTGAGGTGGTAGCCGCGAGCATTGGGACCATGATAGTCACTTCCTCCGGTTGCGATCAGCCCATAGTGCTCACAAAAGCGTAGTAGCGTGCTTCTGAGCCCCAGCTCCTGCTCTGGATGGTAAACCTCCAAACCGAGCAGACCAGCCTCCACCAATCCTGCGAGGGTCTTCACCAATCCACCGCCTCGAAATAGACCGGGATGAGCCCAAACAGGAACTGCTCCACAAGATCTCAACAGACGCACCCCTGCCACTGCTGAAAAAGGAGCATAGGGAATATAAGCCGGACCGTTATCCCGCAAAAACCGATCAAAGGCTTCCCGTACTGAGCGAACATGCCCCGCCTTGACCAGCGCCTGAGCAATATGGGGACGTCCTGGAGCCTGGGCGAACTGAGGCAGCTGAACTGGAAACCCCAGCTGCGCCAATCGCTCCACCATCGCTGCTGCCCGATAACGGCGTTGATCCTGTCGTTCCTGCAACGGACCCCGCAATTTCTCTTCCTGGGGAAAGAAGCCCAGCAAATGAAGAGGATGTCCACCTGAGGTGGTGCTCAGCTCGATCCCCGGAATGATCTCCAGTCCATAGGGCTGGGCAGCCTCCCTGGCTTCAGCCCATCCGGCCATGGTGTCATGATCGGTAATTGCCAGGACACGGATTCCAGCCGTTGCTGCACCCCTGACCAATGCTGTGGGGGTGAGCTGCCCGTCCGAGCAGGTGGTGTGGCAGTGCAGTTCAATCATGGACCTGACTCACTTTTTCTTCTTCTTCGAGACTTTGGCAGCCTTCGGAGGAGGGGCTTCGGGTTCAGGTGCGGGAAGGGGCCTCAGCCGTTGCAGGAGGTGCAGTCTCCATGGGGATCCGGGTTTGTGCTGCCACCTCTGCGGCAAAATCAGTTTCTTCTTTCTGCAGTCCTTCACCAAGCACATAGCGGGAGAAGCGTCGCACCTGGATGTTCTCACCCAGGAGGGCCACCGATTGTTTGACCAGTTCGTCCACAGTAATGGACTGATCTTTAATGTAGGGCTGATCGAGAAGGGACAGTTCTTTTAAACGCTTTTCAATGCGCCCCTGAACAATTCTTTCGCGGACGTTCTCAGGCTTGTTCCCAAGATCGTCTTTATTGATCTCAATGGATTTTTCCCGCTCCACAACTTCCGCAGGAATATCGTTGGTGCTTACATATTCCACATTCAGACAGGCAGCAATCTGCATGGCAATGTTGCGGGCCAGATCCTTGAATTCCTGACGGCGTGCCACAAAGTCGGTTTCACAGTTGATCTCCACCAGAACACCCAGCTGCCCACCGGTGTGGATGTAGCTCTCAATCAACCCCTGGGTTGCGGCCCGTCCAGCTTTCTTAGCCGCGCTTGCCAATCCTTTTTGCCGCAGCCAGGTCACTGCAGCTTCCAGATCACCCTTGGACTCCACCAGGGCTTTCTTACAATCCATCATGCCTGCGCCTGTTTTCTCGCGCAGCTCTTTCACTATTTTGGAATCTACCTTGTCAGCCATGAATCTTCCTGCATGTCATGTATTGTAAACGCTGTTCAGTCAGCGCCGGATCCGCTGCCCCAGGGTGCATCACTCCCCATTCTAAGAGAGGTGTCACCTAACGCATTGTGCCATAATGCTTTGCCGTTACAGCAATCCTGCAGTCTGATCCGGCACCGTTCAGGGCTACTTAGCTTTCTGAGTCACCGCCTTCTTCAGGTTCTTCTTCATCAGTATCGACATCGGCGGCCTCCAGGAGATAGTCATCCTCCTCATCCATAGCCCCTTCGTAGTCATAATACTCTTCGTCTTCCCCTTCCCCTTCTCCTTCTCCAGCTTCCAGTTGTCCATGTCGGCCTTCGTAAATGGCGTCGGCCAGTTTCCCAATGATCAGCTTGATGGAACGGATAGCATCATCATTGGCGGGGATAAAGACATCGCTCTGATCGGGATCACAGTTTGTATCCAGGAGAGAGACAATCGGAATATTCAGTTTGGTACATTCCTGGACTGCGTTAGATTCTCGGCGTTGATCCACAATAATGACAATGTCAGGGGGACGCCGCATTTGCTTGATGCCGCCTAGATTTCGCTCCAGTTTGGCCAGTTCTCGCCGCAGCTTGGAAGCCTCCTGCTTGGGCAATCGTTCAATCAAGCCCGAGGTTTGCATTTCCTCAATTTCTTTGAGGCGCTCGATGCGCGTTTTGATCGTAGTCCAGTTGGTGAGCATGCCCCCCAACCAGCGGTGGTTGACATAGTAGCTGCCACAACGGCGAGCTTCCTGGGCAATCAAACCGGCGGCCTGACGTTTGGTGCCTACGAATAGGAAGCGCTTCCCGGCATCAGCAGCCTCACGCATATACTCATAGGTTGTATTTAAAAACCGTGCGGTCTGCACCAGGTCAATAATATGGATCCCATTGCGTTCTGTGAAAATAAACGGACGCATTTTGGGGTTCCAGCGGCTGGCCTTGTGGCCAAAGTGAACTCCAGCCTCCAACAGTTGAGGCAATGTAACAACACCCATGTTGATCTCCTGCGGGTTACACCTCCGCCCAGCCACATCCCGACAAACCCTGACACCAAGTCATGGCATCAAAGGGGGACACCCGAGGCACTGGACGTGCGGATTAGTACAAAGACGAAATTTTAAATTAGCACACCTGAGGGAAAGTGATCAAAATTGCACCTGAATAATTCCCACATTGCCGCGGCGATTGATCGTTAAGAAGAGTCGTCTAGGGCTTTGATCCAGGGTCTGCAGGAGTTGTTCCAAACTTACAAGCCGTTGTCCATTCAAACCCAGAATCTGATCGCCCGGTAACAGTCCGATCCGGTTGGCCACTGATCCGGGCTGAATCTCCTGGATCACCAGCGTTTGTGTGTTGATGCTCACCCCTAGCCGCGGACCCGAAGCCGCTGGGGCAATGCCGGTGATGCCTTGATTTTGCGCGATAAAGGTGCTGGCGACCGTGGCGTTCGTGGCAAAGCCGATGCCGGTATTTCCGCCGCGGCCCGCACTGAGAATCGCCTTATTCACCCCGATCAGTTCACCCCGAGAGTTTAACAACGGTCCTCCAGAGTTGCCCGGGTTAATCGCTGCATCGGTCTGCAGGTCACCGTTGCTGCCAACTCTGCTCAAGATGCCGGTGGTCAGGGTACCGGAAAGACCGAAGGGACTGCCAATAGCAAACACCTGTTGTCCCACCCGAATCCCACCGGGATCGGCCAGAGACAGAGAAGCAAAGAGCTCCCCATTAGTTTGCAGACGGATCAGGGCCAGATCATTGGAACGATCCACGGCAATCACCTGCCCTAGAAAGCGACCCCCCTGAGCGGTGGTCACCTGCACCTGACCATTGGATCCGCGCACCACATGCTCATTCGTCAACACCAATCCTTCTGGACTCACCAAACTGCCGGAACCCGAACCTCCAGCACGGGATTGAATGGTCACCACTGCCGGACTTGCCTTTTCATACACGGAAATGCTGATCTGCTCTTCCGGCCCAAATTGAGGAATCGATTGACTGTTTTGCCCCCACACGGGAGTGCCGATCCAGCTCTCTGTAACGATTCCCAGTGAGAACACACTCAGTAACAGATGCCCGATTTTCATGCTCAAGCTCCGAACAGACCATGAATTAAGACCAGGGTCTTCGCCCAGAAGGGCAAACACCTCGTTCATTCTCAGAATGGCATGTTCAAGTCGTGAACTGAGCGACAGGAAGCCCCTTAATCAGGGGATCATCGCGTCGATCCAGGTGCGCATTATGGCAGCAGCTCAGATGGCAATTTCGCAGGAACCAGACTGTTGTTCCAGACCTTCAGCTCATATGAACCTGGAAACCCATAGGCATAAACCATGACGTTGCATCCCGGTTGACCAAAATGGAGAGTCATGGATCTGAGCGGTTCAGAGGCTTTCACCTCATAAGCAGTATTGGCACACCTGCCCAGATAGGGATTCATATCCAGGGGAGACAGACTCTGGCTGTTTACCTCCACTAGAAAGACAAGATCTTGCTCGTTGGCATAATAGGTGGCCTTTTCCTGATCTTTGCTTTCGCTCCAGTAGCTGTAAGCCTGTTCACTCTGTTGGTCGTCTGACCCTTTCAAAAACTTGACCCCCGTAGCATAGGGGAGTCTATCCCCCACGGCCATGGCAGCAGCTGGAAGAGTCCAGGAACAGGTCACTAATCCCATCAGGATCACACACACCAGCAGTCGACCCAGGAGGTTATGGTGCATTACTTGTTGCCAGTGCTTCATTGTCAATCTCCATTAAATGCTATTCATCCACCGCCTCAGGAAATGCGGAAGCCAATCCGTCCCTGATCGATATCAAATAAGGTGTCTAATGCAAAGAAGAAAGGTTTGCCCAGAATCTGCTGGCCTGTAAAGTTAGTTACAATAATCCGGTCCCGTCCTGCTTCAGGATTGGTGCCAACATTGACGGTGTAGAGGAACCCGGCGCGGGGGTCGATCTGAAGGACAGTGCCAGCCGGAAAGCGGTTGCCAGGAAATTGTAATACCTGTCCCCCCAGCGCAACAGGATCAATCCTCAGATCCGAAGTGCCAGTGTCGAAGACCGTTAAACTTTCTGCATTTTGCACCGAGAAGCCCGTGGTGTCGAGACTGTAGAGGACATCAGACAGAGTATCTGACCAGGTGGGGGTCCCATCCGAGAAGAAGCCAATTTGATCTAGATCCCGGAACAGGAACCCGGCGGTGTTGTTCGGGGTCAAGCCGACGGTAAAAAAGCCCTGTGAACTTTCAAAACCGCCAGCGGTTCGCAGAATGTAGCCGGAGTCAAAATTACCGGGTAGGCGTGTCAGCGGGCTAAAGATCTCGGGGGTGTTACTGCGGGCCGAAACCGAGATCCCAATAATGCCAAAGAAGGGACCACTGCCATCAAAGATATCGGCAGAGGCACTACAACTGGAGCTAGTGCAGATCACCTCATCCACCACCTGAATCCCAACGGGTTCTTCTGTAGTGATGCCTCCAATTGAGACCGGAGCAAAGGCCAGTACCCCTTGAAAGCGGGTTTGATCAGCAAAGCTGATATCCACGGGTTCATTGGTTCGGACTAGACCAGAGGTTCCTACCGCAGAGGCAAGGATACGGATCCCAGCTGAGCCGGTATCCACCAGGAGTTCAGTGTCGCGACCTCCCACATTCACAGGTAATCCCAACAACCGCAGATTGGCAGCGCCCTCGGTACGAATAAAAAGCGGCACGGTCACCGCATTCGGATCGGAGGGGGGAGGCGAGATCGTCGGAGGTGGGGGTACTACTGCAGTCGGAGAGTCGGAATCGGAACCCGAACAGGCCGAGAGTCCCAGTACCAGCAGCAGCAGAATTCCAATACCGAGCTGTTGCAACACTTGCCAAATCCTGGTCATGCTCATTTGCTCACACAGTTCACTCGTAGTGTATCTGCTCATGGGCATCTACATGCGCGCAGATCCGCAGAGATTCTGTCCGCAAACGCTCAGGTCTGAAGCGGGCTGGAAGCGATAGCTTCGAAGCTGTGCTGTTATCCGTTTTGCTCGGGACGTTTTTTGCGCAAGGGTTTCAGAATCGGAAAGAGTCGCTGGGGTTTTTCCGGTTGGCCCTGAGGTCGAGGGGGAGGTGCGGGCGCTGCATGCCTGGGAATGGGTTTTCCGGCAGTACGGTGACGTGATTTGATCGGCTTACTTCGGGGTTTGGGTAGAACCGCGACCTGTGTCGCCTGTTCAATTTGCAACTCACTGCCCTGACGACTAACTTCCAGATCCCAAAAGGCCCCCACGGCTTTACTGGGCAGATCCCCCTGCAAACGCAACTTAAAGGTCTGGGGTTTTCCTTGAGTTGATTTTTTCCCAGCCTGACGAATTTTAACAATCACAAACTGTTTGACCTGAGACTGGAATATCACTTCACCCCGAATGGAGAAAAAGTCGGATTCTGGCTCTGGCTGTGGATCTTCCGGTAAGGGCTTACCCATTTCTTCCGGTGCCCAGACCCCCATGATCTGGACATGTAAATCTATCGCCTTTTCACGAGTGCGTGGGTACACCACCCAGAGGTAAGAACGCTCACTGTCCAGATACTTCTTCACCAGGTTCATGACCCGCCCCAGAAGCACCGCATTCAGCTCTGTGCCATCTTCTGTCTTCAGGATTCCTTTGGTGAATTGCTCCTCAGAAGGAATGTAATACCCCTTCACCAATCCGATGGCCCGATACTGGAGAGGCTCACTGGGGGGAGGAATGGGGTGATGGCGCAGTGAAGAAGACTCGGACTCCTGAGAACCTTCGAGAGTGTCAGGGTGTAACTCAGTCTTGGCGTCGGGGGGGGATATGCCTCCCTGTTCTGACTCTGATCCCCCCTGGCCCGCATCCCTAACAGACAGGGTCTCAGGACGAACTGGACGAGGGGTCAGCTCCCCGCTATCGCGGCTGGGTGGTCTGGGTTCTGATGGCATGAGCAGCTATGGCGAAGGGTCAGGCCTGGAGAGGGGAAGGTTGATATTGTACTTAATGACTTTAGCTGATAATAACAACTCACCTCTAAAGTCGAGAAAAGGGCTGTTAGAAACTGGAAAAGGTCAGGCTGTGATCCTCTAAAAAGGTCTGCACGGTGTTGAGATCTTTATCACCGCGGCCTGAGCAGTTGATGACAAGACGCGCCTGGGAGCTGAGTTGAGCAGCCAGAGTTTCCAGATAAGCTACAGCGTGAGCGGTTTCTAGGGCTGGAATGATCCCCTCTAGGCGAGAGAGCCGCAAGAGCGCCGCCACAGCCTCCTGATCGGTCACGCTATAATACTCAGCCCGCCCAGAATCCTTGAGATAGCAGTGCTCAGGTCCAACTCCGGGATAATCCAATCCTGCACTGATGGAATGCGCCTCTAGCACCTGACCATCCTCATCCTGCAACAAATAGCTCATGGCTCCATGCAGGACCCCGATCCGACCCTGAGTCAGAGTGGCGGCATGGCGGTGGCTATCAATGCCTTCTCCAGCAGCTTCGATCCCGATCAGTCGCACCTGGGGATCCTCTAAAAAAGTGCGAAAAAGACCCAGGGCATTGGATCCTCCCCCCACACAGGCCAGCAGGATATCGGGCAGTCCTCCCCAGGTTTGTAAACACTGTTCACGGGTTTCTTGACCAATGCAGTCGTGAAAAGCCCGCACCATCATGGGGTAGGGGTGGGGTCCGGCAACGGTACCAATAATGTAGTGGGTGGAGTCCACATGGGTTACCCAGTCGCGGATGGCCTCAGACAGGGCATCTTTCAGGGTTCGCGTCCCCGCCTCTACACCCCGCACCTCGGCCCCGAGCATCCGCATCCGCTGGACGTTGGGAGCCTGCCGCTCCATATCCACGGCCCCCATGTAGATTACACACTCCAGACCAAAGCGAGCACAGACTGTCGCGGTAGCCACCCCATGTTGACCCGCCCCGGTTTCCGCAATGATCCGCTGTTTTCTCATGCGGCGGGCGAGCAGGGCCTGTCCGAGCGCATTGTTGATCTTATGCGCCCTGTGTGATTGAGATCTTCCCGTTTCAGATAGATCTGGGGACCTGCATAGTACTGGGTGAGACGCTCGGCAAAGTAAAGGGGGCTGGGTCGGCCTACAAAGTCCCGCAAAAGCCCGTGAAACTCTTTCTGGAAATCAGGATCAGTCCAATGTTGCTGAAAGGCAACGTTTAGCTCCGACAGAGCCGCCATTAAAGTTT
The DNA here is from genome assembly GCA_012030715.1 of Synechococcaceae cyanobacterium SM2_3_1. GTDB lineage: Bacteria > Cyanobacteriota > Cyanobacteriia > Thermostichales > Thermostichaceae > JAAUUJ01. The sequence continues at coordinate 7,935 of JAAUUJ010000002.1, forward strand.
CGGGAACGAACTGTCCACCATAGGGGCCAAACCGCCCCTGGGCATCAGGGAGGGCCTCCGGATGATCCGTGAACCAGGAGGAGGGACGAAGAGGTGTTTGGGTCACGATTGTCTAAAGTATTGATGTGAGCTGCAGATGGCTGGCAGCCATTTCTCTTACTATAGAGGGGATCACGGATTCAGGCCAAGGGGCTGTTCATCAGGTCCTTCGGTTATGTGACAGAGGCCAAGTTGGATCTGAGACTCGCGCACCCCATCCTCCACCTGGGTCGTGATCCGGTGAAAAGCAGCAGGCCGGGTGGAAATTTTCAGGATCGATTGGTAATGGGTGTGTTCAAGTTGCTGTTGAGGCATCGGAACTCCCTTCGCTGAATGGGGATGAGGGAACAGGCCCTTCTGGCTTCCAGGGCAGTTCTACACTAAATGTGGTCAGGTTCGACTGGCTGCTGACCCAGATACGGCCCTGCATTTCTTCCACCAGGCGTTTGATCAGAGCCAGACCCAACCCAGTTCCGCCCTGCTTCCAGCGATCACCATTGGGAATGCGGTAAAACTTGTCAAAAATCTTATGTAGCTCCTCGGGAGGAATTTCGATGCCACTATTACTGATATCAAATTGAATTGTCAACGCACTTATATGCACAGTGACAGCAATTTCTGCTGCCGGAGGAGAATATTTGCAGGCATTATTCAGCAGTTCCGATAGTACCCGTCCCAAACTGGCCTGATCTGTATACAGAAGTGGGAGAGCTGCGGGGAGTTGGACTCGCAATCTTTGGTGCCGTTGTTGCACCCGCACCTCAAAGGATTCCACCAGATGCGGAAACCACATATTTAGATCCAGAGGGTTAAACAGCAACAGCTGCCCCCCTGCCTCTAGGCGCTGGAGATCCAGCAGGTCATTAATTAGCTCAGTTTCGCGATTGCACTCATCCTGAAGTACGCCTAAATAGCGCAGGGCACGGCGGTTTTGTTCTGGGGTGAGGGTGGGGTGAGAATTCAGGCTGGCTAACGTCATTTTCAGCATATGGATCGCCATCCGCATATTCGACATAGGAGTGCGAAGCTCATGGGAGACGGTACTGAGAAAATCATCCTTGAGTAGATTCAGGGTCTGGAGTTCCTGCATACGGGCCTGCAGCTGCAACTCTGTTTGTTTGCGATGGGTGATATCAAAGGCAGTTCCTAAGATTGCCCTTTGGCCCTGATAGGTGATCAATGCGGTGGTGCATTCCACCCAACGTTCCTCCCCCCCTCGGTTACAAATGCGGAATTCAAAGCGATCTCGAGGACGTCGCCCGTGTAAACGGAGCCGCCAAAGCCGTTGGGCCGTATTCACTTCATCACTGCGTATCAGCTGCCAGTAGCGGAGTTGCAGGAGTTCTTCGCGGCTGTATCCGGTCAGATCACAAAGGGCAGGGTTTACATCTAAAAAAGTCTCCCGCAGGATAAAAATCGCAGAGGTCGCCGTTTCCGCCAGGATCCGAAATTTCTCCTCACTTTCCCGTAGGGCCCATTCTGCTTTAATCCTGGGGGTGGTTCTCGCTCTTCGACCCCTGAACTCAGGCCTTTCTCCCGGATCTAGATGCGGGAAAGACTGCAGCGCCTGGAGCTGATCTTTGAGGGTGAGGACAGGCCGCTGCGGCAGAAGCATGTCTCCACAGAGACCGAGAATCCGAAGGGGACCCTGATGGACATTGAGCGTAGGCGTAAGCCGGATCCAGAGGTGAGAGTCACCCACTTGCTCTTCATAGGAGATGGTGCAATTGTGCTGCCAGCAAAAATGGCTAAACTGCTGTAGAGCTTTAGCTTGATGAGGGGGCAAACAATCTTCAAGGGGCAGGCCCGTGTCTTTCCCCATGCCTGAGATCTGAAATTGCACCCTAGCATGGTGATTGACGTAGAGAAATCGAAACCTGGGGGCTTGCATATCTTCCCCTTCCAGCACAAAAGCGCCCAAAGAGGAGGATTCCAGGATCTCTGGAATGAGATGCTCATCTTCAGAAGCTAGGGCTGATAGGGTAACAGGGGCAGACAGGCTCTCAGGAACAAAATCAGACATGCAGGGAACACTCAACAGGGCAAGCCTCACGCATATGGTAGCGGCATCTGGTTCTCTGTGGATGTTGCAAACCTATCAAGCCCCCTCCCGCAGCCGATCCAGCACAGTCCGATCTTCCAGGGTGGAGGTGTCTCCTGCGATCTCTTCTCCCGCCGCCAGGGTGCGCAGCAGACGGCGCATGATCTTACCGGAACGGGTTTTGGGGAGTGTTTCTGTCCAGCGGATTTCAGCGGGACGTGCCAAGGCCCCGATCTCCTGGACCACATGCTGCATTAATTCTTTCTGGAGGTTCTCCTGTGGCTGGTGTTGATTATCCAGGACCACATAGGCAATAATGACTTCTCCTTTCAAGGCATCGGGTCGGCCCACCACAGCAGCTTCTGCCACGGCGGGATGCGAAACCAGCGCGGACTCGATCTCCATGGTGCCCAGACGGTGGCCAGCCACACTGATGACATCATCCACGCGGCCCATGATCCAGAAATAACCCTCCGCATCGCGGTGAGCGCCATCGCCAGCAAAATATAGAGGGTGACCATCCCCGGTCTGAAGATGCTCCCAGTAGCTGCGACGGAACCTTTCCGGATCGTTGTAGACGGTGCGCATCATGCCGGGCCAGGGTTGACGCACCACCAGATAGCCCCCCTGGTGATCCGCCACGGGTAGTCCCTGTGCATCCACCACATCCGCCTGAATCCCCGGGAAGGGCAGCGACGCAGATCCGGGTTTGGTGGAAATTGCCCCTGGCAGTGCCGAGATCATGATGCCCCCCGTTTCGGTCTGCCACCAGGTATCCACAATCGGACACCGTTCCCCACCAATGACACGGTGGTACCAGATCCAGGCCTCGGGGTTGATCGGTTCCCCCACAGTGCCCAGGAGCCGCAGGGAAGAGAGATCGCGGGCTTGGGGCAGGTGATCTCCCATTTTGATGAAGGCACGAATGGCGGTGGGAGCCGTGTAGAAAATCGTGATCTTGTGCTTCTCGATTAAATCCCAAAAGCAGCCAGGGGCACTGGGTCGCGGCGCTCCCTCGTACATAAACACCGTCGCCCCGTTGGAAAGGGGACCATAGACGAGATAACTGTGCCCTGTGATCCAACCCACGTCAGCAGTACACCAGTAAATGTCGTCCTCTCGCAGATCAAAGATCCATTGGGTGGTGATGTGAGTGTAGAGGTTGTAGCCCGCGGTCGTGTGCACCACCCCTTTGGGTTTGCCTGTCGTCCCGGAAGTATAGAGGATAAACAGCAGATCCTCACTGTCCATCTCCTCCGCAGCACAGTCGTCACTGACCCGTTGCTGGATCTCATGCCACCAGACGTCCCGTTCTTCCTGCATGCGAATAGCTTCCCCTGTACGGCGCACCACCAGCACATGGGCTACACTGGGTACCTGATCCGCCTGCAGAGCCAGATCGACTTGAGACTTGAGGGGCACAATCGCATCTTTACGCCAGCCGCCATCGGCGGTGATCACGACGCGGGCCCCAGCATCATTGAGCCGATCCTTGAGGGCCTCGGCACTAAATCCCCCGAAGACCACCGTATGAGGTGCACCAATTCGAGCACAGGCCAGCATGGCCATCACGGCTTCCGGGATCATGGGCATATAAATCCCCACCCGATCCCCCTTTTTTACCCCCAGTTCCTGCAGCGCATTGGCCATCTGACACACCCGTTGGTGTAGCTCCTCATAGGTGAGGGTGCGGGTATCCCCGGGTTCTCCCTCCCAGATCAGGGCAGGTTTGGTGCGGCAGCTGGTCTCTAGATGCCGATCCAGGCAGTTGTAGCTGAGATTCAGTTTTCCCCCCACAAACCACTTCGCCTGAGGCGGATCCCACTGCAGCACCTGCTCCCAGGGGCTAAACCAGTGCAATTCTGTCCGTGCCAGACGTCCCCAAAAACCCTCTGGGTCCGTGACTGCTTCCTGACACAGCTCCTGGTATTGGGCAAAACTAGCAATCCGAGCCTGTTGAGCAAAGTCGGAGGGGGGAGGGAAATGCCGATTTTCCTGGAGAAGGGACTCAATCGTAGGGTCTGACATGGGGAGAGCTGAATAACGGGACCTAGCTAAGCAGCTTAATCGAGTTGAGGGATCCCTGAGAACTATTCTGAACAGGTGTTCCTGACCGTGAGAAAATGCCAGACTGGAACTGTATCGTTTTATTGCAAAGTCTGCCTTGCCTCTGATCTCTCCCCTGCAGCTTGCGGAATTACTCCTAGCCCTCTGCAATACACAGGTGTGGGTTCAGGGTCGGCATCTGCTGCCTCCGGGACCCGCCATCATTATCAGCAACCACCGCAGCTTTCTGGATGCCCCCTTACTGATGGCCGCCCTGGGACGACCCATCCAGTTTGCCTGTCATTACTACCTCACCCAGGTACCTGGTTTACGGGAGATCGTACTGGAGTTGGGATGCATTCCGCTGAAGCAGGGGTGTGCCAATCAGGTTCACTTTTTTCGACAGGCAGAACACCACCTGCACCAGTGTGGCAGTATTGGCATCTTTCCTGAAGGAGCCAGACAGATCACCCGATGCTGTTCCCCCGCTGAGATGGCCCCATTTCAAGCTGGGTTTGCCCACCTGGCCTACCGTTCCCACCTGGATCCTTTGCCGATTATTCCGATCTCTATTCACGTGCGGCAGGAGTGGTTAGCTCCACCCTTACCCCTGGCTCTGTTTCGCTGGGTGGATCCTACAGAGCCCATGTTCCGGGGAGAAGGCTCTCATCCGGTCGTGATCTATGAGGATGTTAGCGTGACCATCGGGGAGCCACTCTGGGTTCACCAGGAAGATCGAGAAGCACGAGGAGCGGAGAAACAACACCGGATCCACCAGCTCACCGACAAGGCTTATCAGACTGTTCAGGAGAATCTGCGCTATGGCTGATCCGGTGATCACCCCAGCAGGACCTCGTCGTCCACAGCTCCTTTACCTGCCAGGGATGGATGGAACCGGAGATCTGTTTTACCGTCAGGCGGCCCGACTGCAGCAGCTTTTTGAGATCCAATCCATCAGCTTGAATTCTGCCTCCAGTCTCTCCTGGTCTGAGCTGGCAGCCCATGTCCGGCACCAAAGTCGGGCCGAACAAGCCTTCCTCTGTGGGGAGTCGTTTGGAGCCTGTCTGGCCCTGCAGGTGGCCTGTGATTATCCCCATCTCTGTCGGGGGCTGATCCTGGTGAACCCGGCTTCCTCCTACCACCGTGGTCCCTGGTACTTTAGAGCGGGAGGGCTGCTTCCCTGGATTCCAGAACCCCTCTATCTTGCTATGGCCGAGCGAGGTTTACCCCTGCTGGCAGCTCTGGAACGTATGGATCCCGCCGATCGAGAGGCACTGGCCACGGCTGTCCGCTCGGTTTCCCCAGCCGCCACAGCTCAGCGACTCAATCTGCTCAGTCGATTTCACGTGGATCATCTGCCTCTGGAGCAGCTGGATGTGCCCACGATTCTGGTGGCAGGAGGTCGAGATCGGCTCTTGCCCTCCATTGAGGAAGTGGAGCGTCTGGCGGCTTGGCTGCCTCGGTCCGATATTGAAGTTTCTCCCGAGAGTGGCCATGCTTGCCTATTGGAAAGAGATCTAGACCTTCACAAGATCCTACTGCGACACCCCTTGCTGCCTTCTTCAGTTACTTCTATGAACCGATAACCTCCACGGGCGAGAGGGTCTGGATCCCTATCCCCTGGAACAAGAAGGGAACACGCTGGGTTCAGTCGCGTACCCTGAACATTGAATTCCTTCTGAATTCCTTGCCATTCGAGAGTGAAGAGGATTTCTGACGACATGCTCAGACAACGAAGGGAACCCCCTATGATGAGATAGAGTGCATCTGTGTTGGGTACCAAGTTTTTTGCTCGTGATCAAACAAGACACCGATCGGCGACTTAATTTATCTATCTGGAAAGCTGGGCGCCTGAGCCTGATCTTAGCCATTGGGATTGCCACGATGGCCTATTGCATTCTGGCGATGAATGCGGCCAATTCTCTTTTTCTGAGCCATGTAGGTGCTGAACTGTTGCCCATTTGCTTTATCCTTTTAGGTCTCTTTTCTGCAGGGGCGTATATTGCGATCACCCCACTCCTGGATAACATTAGCCGACCCAAACTCTTTCAATATACATTTATTTTCTCCACAGTTCTGGCAGTTGCTCTCAGAGGACTTCTATTCCTGGATCAAACGCCCGTTTATTTTCTTACCAGTATTTACGCATTCTTTCAGTTCGACTTGTTTATCAATATTCTCTATCCAAGCCTGGTTAAAGATTACTTTACAACCCTAGAATACAAACGTTATGCGTCTTATATCGGAATTGCTCAGGCTTCGGGCATTCTTCTGGGTGGGACTGTTACAATTTTACTCTCAAATGTGATCTCAACTGCTGACTTTTTCCCTGGGCTTACTGGCCTTTGCGTGATCACTCTGGCACTGGTGAGTTACTTAAGAACGACTCAGAGACCTATAGACAATATTAAATCGGCTTCGAAAGTCAACTTGATTAACTCGTTAAAGTCTGCGCCTTATTTGTTTAAGCGCTATCCCCTGTCTATTTTTCTGGCCTCCAGCAGCTTTCTTTTTATTCTGATTTATATTCTGTCAGAATTTCTCTGGTTTAGTATTTATGACGAGCATTTAGAAGGTGCAGCTCTAACTGAATTTCTTGGACAGATCCGCATCGCGTCCAGTGGCCTGCAAATTGTGGTTCTCTTCTTTTTTACCCGCCCTCTTCTGCGGCAATTGGGGGTAACCCGCATGAATGTAGTCTATCCCTTAACGACTTTAGCCGCCCTCTTTTCTATCCTCTGGAAACCCGAACTACGATCTGCCATTGCCCTGAACCTGAACGGAGATTCCCTCGCCAAATGCATCAGCACTCCTGTTCACCAGCTGAACTTTAATGCAATTCCTGCGGAAGTTTCTGGAAGAGTGCGGGCCCTTAGTGATGGTCTGGTCTATGCCACTGGCTTAACCCTGGCGGGTGGATTGCTTTGGGTTGCTCATTCATTGCTAACGTTGCAACAGATCACTTGGATTGGTGTAGGACTGGGGATCGTATCACTGCTGCTCCGCCTGCCGATGGGAAGGTTATATGTGCAGGGATTAGAAGATATGATTCGCTCCAATGCCCTGAACTTGGATGATGTGAATCTGCAGTTGCCCGCCCAATCCAGCTCCGTGATTCGCGAGTTATTATCGGAGACGGATCTGCGCACCCAGATTAAAGGGCTGGAACTGGCGGCGGCTCTACGTTCTCCCGGTCAGTTTCTGCCAGAAATAGAAAGCTTGCTTTCCAGTCAAAATCTGGAGGTCAGGCGAGCCCTCGTGCAACTTTTTAAATCCCATGCCGACAATGATGCACTCCGCTACTTTGAATCCTTATTGGAATCGGAACGAGCTGCGGTTAGATCCCTGGCGCTGGAAATTTTATTTCTATATCGCTATCCCTTTACTCAAGAACAAATTTCCAGTGATCTGCAGGATCCGGATCCGACGATCAAGTTTATTGGGGTGGTCATTGCTATGGCCTCTGGGATCAATAGCTACGAGGCAAAGCAAACTTTCCAACAATTGCTGCAACGGGCTCCCTTCCCGGAGGCAGCTGCGTATGCGGTGATCCGGATGGTAGAAGCAAGCCAGGACCGGGAGCTGATGCCATTACTGCTGGAGGTTATTAACGCAGGTAGTGGTTTGATGAAGCGCAGTGGTCTGCTAGTTCTTTCCGGGATGTCCCCGCCGGAGGATTTAATGCTGGCGGAATTTGCCTTGCACGAGTTAGGTTCACCCGATCCATTGGTGCGGGTGGCAGCCTTGAATGTTCTGGGTATCACCCACTGTCAGCAGGTGATCACAGAAATCGGTGAGTGTCTGGGGGATGAAGATCCTCGGGTTCAGGAAAAGGCAGCAGTCGTTCTGGCTACCTATGGTAAACCCGGCCTCAACCTGGCCCAGAAGAGTTTGACCTCCTCCAATCCTGATGTGGTTAACGCGGCCATTGCTGCCATTGGCAAGGTAAGAACTCGAGCAGCCAGTGACATTCTGTATCAACACCTCACCCCCGATTTTCAATTGGTGGCTGAAAGTCATCGCTGGTTGCAACAGCTACCGCAAACGGATCCCAGCTGGCAACCTCTGGCTCTGGCCATAGAAGATTTTCATCAACGCTTGATCCAGAAGGTACTTTATGTGCTGGCCTGTCTCGGGTATCCACGCACAGTTTCCCTGGTGAAGCGGGCATTAAACACCAAAGATGCCAAAGAGTTTGCCAATGCGGTGGAGGTCCTGGCGTCTCGCAATCACCGCCGCTTCATCTTGCCCATTTTGCCTGTGCTAGAACAGGCGGGAGGCGTGGAACAACCTCAACCCAAGGTGTATATCACCCGCAAATGGCTACGTACAAAGGGGTACAAGTTATTGTTTGAGGCCCTAGAGGCAAAAGATCGGTGGATTACGGTAGCAGCGCTCGTGGCCCTGGCCATGGTGCCGACCACATTGATGCGAGATCCAGATCCTTTGATTCAGCATGTAGCTTCAGAAACCTTTCAACTCACATCGCAGTTTTCGCTCCAGAACAATACTCTTATGAACCGAATCCTTTTTCTCAAAAAAGTGGGTCTTTTCCACAACATGCTGCTGGATGAGTTACTCCTCGTGGATAACCTCTTGGAGCAACAACATATTCCTTCAGGAGAGAGAATTTATGAAGAAGGGAGCTGGAGTACCCATCTCTACATCATTGCAGATGGAAAAATTCACATCACCAAAACTATTGATGATCAGCCTCGCCTGATCAAGGAACTATCGACAGGAGATCTTTTTGGGGAAGAAGTTCTCTTTGATCACACACCACATTGGGAGGGGGCGATGGCGGCAGAAGAGTCAACCCTACTGAAGCTGGAAAAAAGTCGCTTTGTCAGCCTGATCATGAAACAACCGCAGATGGTGATGGAAATGTGCCGATTCTTGAGTCAGCGACTGCGAGAGTCCGATCGATCTCAGGTCATGCGTAAGCTATTTGCTCCTGAAATAGAGAATAGAGACATCCGATCAGGTCAGGCTATTTCTCTTTAAATCAAGGCTTCAAAAAACACCGATGCTAACCTGCTTCCAGTAGGTAGACTGTGGGCGTGAAATCATAGTTCGATCAGCGGTTTGTAAAATGGTGCGGGTGCGGATCTTGATCATCAAGAGGTTGAATCGGCAAAAAGACCTGAAAGGTGGTTAGGTTTGATTGGCTTTTCAACTGAATCTCTCCTCCTATACCGAAAACCATTTCCTTAACTAGTGCCAAACCCAGGCCAGTACCACCATATTTCCATGGATCTATAGTAGGAACTCGATAAAACTTATCAAAGATCTGTTTTTGAGCATCCAATGGAATCTCAATGCCTGAATTCGTAATCTCTATGATTATTTGGTCAGATTGTTTTTTGACGGACATCCGAATAGTCTCGCCCTCAGGAGTATACTTAAAAGCATTATTCAGGAGTTCTAGTAAGATACGTTCAAGGTAATTTAACTGAGAAATAATCGAGGGAATATTTTCATTTATCTCCACAGTAAAGTGTATTGACTGTGCATCTGCCCTTATGATAAATGGCTCAATAAGTATTGGGATCAATCTTTGGAGTGAGACAACACTTAAGGGGTGAGATTGTAAAGTGGAAGACTGTAATCTTGATAGTTCTAAGAGGTCATTAATCAGTCCAATCTCACGTTGAGATTCTTGGTTTAACACACGAATGTATTTGTGCAAGCTAGTTGATTCACTATCAAGCATTCCCATTTGCCTAAGTCGAACCTCAAGCATGTTGGCTGCCATTCTGATGCTTGTTATTGGGGTTCGCAATTCATGTGAAACTGTTCCAATAAATTCATCTTTAAGTGAATTCAATCTTTCCAGCTCTTTTACTTGCTCTTGTGCTGTACAATAGAGTTGTGATTGTCTCAAGGCAATTGCAGTCTGTACGGTGATCTGCTGTAGAAAGTTCATTTCCCATTCTTGCCAAACATGAGCAGTATGATCATAAACTGCAAGCAATCCCCATGTGATTTCGTCAATTTGGATCGGAGAAAAGAGATATGATTTTGCAGGTATTTTCTCCAGCAAGCTTATATATGAATGGTTAACATCAATAAGGTCTATATCGTTTATCACTAATAAATCTTGATACCAAATCCCCATATCTTTTTGCTTGTCAGTAAAAATATCTAGCCATCTTTGAGATAAATTCCTTAGATCTATAGAGGAACGCTCTTCACTTGTTGATTCATTGATACATACGGCACTTCCATCAGAATTGAATCTATAAACAAGTATACAAGTCTTGAGTAAGATCTTCTGTGTCTCGTCAAGTAAGGTAGAGAGAGTTTCTTCAAAGTTGAGGGAACTGTGTATTGCTTGGATGATTGTGCGCAATGATCTTTCACGATCTGCTTGAGCTAATAAGGCTGAAGTACGCTGTCGGACTCGGTGATTGAGTTCTTGATTAAGGTGCTCTAGCTTTTGCTCAGCTTCTTTTATTTCTGTAATATCAGCAGCTGTACCGACAAGTTTAACTACATCTCCCTGTGCATTTATAATAGCCTCACCTCGGCTCAGAAGGAAACGAATAGTACCATCAGGCTGATGGATCCGGTGTTCTACCTCATAAGGCCTCCCATCTATAATAGCCTGATCAACGGCTTGACGAATGATAGCCCGATCCTCTAAAACTGTGATTTCAAAAATATCTGGGTAGAGAGGGATCGTACTCTCTGGGGTCAACCCTAACATCACAAGCAACTGTTCAGACCAGACACTGGTTCCCGTAGATAGGTCGAATTCCCAGCTACCTACATTGGCAATTCGTTGAGCTTCTCGTAATGCGTCTGTTTTTTTCTGTACCTCACGTTGCAAATCCTGGGCATAAGTAGCTTTGAGTTGGTTCGCCTGCTTCACCTCAGTGATCATGCGCCGAAAAGATTGGACAAAGGTTTCAATCTCAGCAATAGCACTGGAGGGGACTGATAAATCCAGAGAGTTGTTTTGCGTAAATGCTTGTGTAGATCTGGATAAGGATACAAGAGATATTCTGATATCATTCGAGATCCATAACCCTACAGCAATCGTGCTGATTAAGGCAAGCAATGACAACATCACTGTGCGGCGTGCATTGGCTTGGATCTCACCTGTAAATTCTGACTGCGGCCAGATTACAACAATCTGCCATTGGATCTCATCACCAAGCCGAAAGGGAGTAATATGACCAAAATATGTTTGATTATCAGATCTAAACGCTTGATCTGGACTGTTTATAGATATCGCTTGCTGTAATGTCCAACGAGTAGCAGCCCTAGTAATAGCATTCTCACTTTCTAAGGCAGGTATCTGGAGCTGCATTGGATCCAATAAATTAAGCACTTCTGGATCAGGAAGTTGACGAAAAGGGAGTTCTCCTGTTGAGGTGGCAATTAGGATGCCCTCTGCATCCATAATAAAGGCTTGCCCATTTGGACCAAGATCCAGCCCCTTTAAGTAATCACCCAGCTGATCCAAATGAGAACTGGTACTGAGCACACCGCGTGCCACTCCCTCAGGATCTGTAAAGGGAACGAAAAAAGCATTCATCAATATCGGAAAGTCCTTCCCTCTCACCAGAGAGACAACAGGTCTCCAGAATCCTAAATTCGATGCCTGTGCGGCAGGGTACCATGGATTTCCAGGGGGGCTGTTATGAGGATCAAAGTTTGGAAGTACCTCTTTAAGGCTGATCTCTTCTCCATCTGCGGTGGCAGAATAACTCTCAAGCTCCCCCGATTGAGGATTCCTGCGACGAATGACCCTCTGATTTGCTCCAATTCTGCCTACAGCTAAAAAGTCTCGAAACTCAGTTGAGATCATCAATCCACTAAGGCTTGGATGGATTTTCAGCTGATCCAGAAAAAATGCTTCAACAAGCAATTGGTTTTCCCAATCCAATACGCCTAGCTGGACTGCAGATTTGAGTTCATTAGCAATCGACTGATTGAATTGAAAATAAGCCTCGAGATTTTGACGAATACTATTTCCACTTTTTGCCATCAACTGCTGTGCAAGACTCTCAATCGAACGATGACCACTTTCATAAGCGAAGAATCCCACAAGCCCGGCTATTCCAACCACCTGAATCACGAAGGGCAGTGTGAATGCAAGACCTAAAGGGATCTGACGATTACCAGACACTAACCTGGAAAAAATCGAGCGCATATCAACTTATCGCAACCATATAGTCATCTATCCATGTTAATTATTTCACTGTTTTTCCTCCTGTGGGTTAAATCATGTCCGGGGATGAACGGGTTCCCAACAATGTCAAAGGATTTATTGGCTTGGTGGCATTGAGTGAACACTGCTAAATAGCCAGAAGTCGCTGCATTGTCTCTAACAACTTCTTCGGATCCACAGGCTTGGCCAGAAAGTCGGTAGAACCCACCATCTTGGCCCGCACCCGATCCACGACCCCATCATTGCTGGTCAGGATCACCACCGGAACCGACTTGAGGCCTGATACCCGTCGGATCTGGGCACAGATCTCATAGCCGTTGACCACAGGCATCATCAAATCCAGCAGGATCAGGTCCGGCTTATGTTTGAGCAGCTGCGGAATCGCCTGCAAGGGATCCTGAATACTCAGGAGTTGGCATCCAGTCGGTTCCAGCACAAGCTCCAACTGTTTAGCCACCATGGCACTGTCGTCAATGCAGACCACCAGAGGTTTCTTCACCTGGGGCTGAGGTTGCTGGGGTCGAGGTGGAGGGGGCAGTGAAACCGGATCAGTGACGATGCCAGTTGTGGGGCTTTCTTCAGGATCGGGAGATTGACTGGGTTCCACCAGAGCCATGATCCCGGCAGCCACATAAGGAAAGAGAGCCTCTGCCAGGGTCACCAGTTCCTGTTGAAACTTGATCGCCAGGGTCCGCAACGAGCGCTGACCATTCACATAGGTGCTCAACAGCTGGAAGGTACGCGCCGTGGTCTGCTGGCGGAGCACATCTGAGCGTCGGATCAGAGGAGCACAATGGGGTGAGTAGGTGGCCAATCCTGTCGCATACCAGCCCTCCCACTGCTGTTGCGCCTTCTCCAGAGCCTGTTCTGAGCGGATTAACGTCAGGGGAGCATCCAGCTTGTCATCCGCAATCAGGATCCCCGTCAAACCTGTTTGGGAGGCTTGGGTATCCTTGAGGTTATCGAAAGTCTGAAGCAGATCAAAGAGACCCTCGATCACCACATCTTCCACCAGGGCCACCAGTTGCTCACGAGTCAGAGCGTGTCGCTGCAACAGTCCGGTCAAAATCGCATATTCCGGCAGCCGACAGTGCTTGGGGGTGAGGATCTCCAGTTCCACGACATCGACGTTGGGGTAGTACTGACTTAAAACTCGCCGCCACCGCTGCGTAGGCTGAATGCCCTTTGAGATCCAGACCAGGCGTCCCAGGCAGAGGTGAAGACTCCAGGTGGTCTGGTGGGTGTGAATCAGATCAAGCCGTCCCGTAAACCGGGTGGTACTCAGACGTTGCAGGCAAGTGGAGAGATCAGCGCGATTGCAGATCAGGAATGACTGTAGAATCTCAGACTGCCCTCCTTGGGCAGGTGAAGGAACGGGACTGAAATGGGCTGCCTCTGAAGCATGGCGCATGATGAACTCCAATGCGAAACCTGAACTGCAACTGAGGTTGTCTATGCCTGGAACTTTAGCTGGGGGATCAACTCTCTTGATCTGCAAGAATCGGCAGCAACAAAAGCTCGAGGACCGAACAGAAGCAGAAGCTAAATGTAGCAACAAGCACTACAAATGCCATCCTCTACCTCTAAATCTCAGTCAACATGTGAACAATCTCAGACTATCGCAGCCTCAAGCATAAAGTTATCCGCCAATGCGCGTATTTCTACGTATTAAAGTAAAATTCTTTATACAAAATAAAAAAAGAACTCTAACCTGAGTTGATTCAGTCCGAGATCCTTGCTAGATAGATATTTGGCCCGCATCACCATGATCAAGGCAGGGCGTTAACTATCTGTATACAGAACAATAGTAAAGATCTTGTAAAGGCCAGAAGTTCTTAAGGATTAAGGCTTTGCCTTGATCTCAACCCCTAGAAACTCATGCCGAGCTTTTGTGGAAAGATCCGCCAATCCTCTCTGTGGATCCACGGATATTTAATGCTATATTCTCGGGTGTTGGTTATCGGGAAACACGAGGTCAATGATCATGTGGGACGGAGACTATCGCGGTTACCGCGTTGCTCAACTCCTCTCTGAGCTGTTGGGGGGAGAAGAACTGATCAGTTTTACCCTGCACTGGACAGAAGAGGGTCAAGCTCAGAAAGCAACCTGCCCTATGACGCTCTCCAACACGGATCGACCCCAGTTGGAAACTCACATGCATGCTTCACGAGTGCTCTAATCCAGTTGCTTGCTTCGCTCTCGCTGTTTCTGTGACCTGGACGGGGATTACCAGGGGATCCAACTCCCGCAACTCAGTAATCCCCAGATTGAGCTCAGCTAGCAACCTTGTCACAAGAGGTTTTTGTGCACTTGATCACCCCAGACAATAACGCCTCTTCCAGCTGATCCATGTGCTGCATATCCTCGGGACTGACCTGACCATAGAGAAATTGCTGGTTAATAAGTTGCTGGTGATCGGGGCTCAGGTAACCCGTGGCCAGAGCAGTCTTAACAATGGACTGGATAGATAGGTTAGTCATGGGACTCCTCTGTAGGAACATCCTTAATTCTGGCTTAACCTCAAGAAGGAGAATAAGGCTAAAACAACTAACTTTACTGCGCAAAATAGCTTAACCCGCTCTTAACCTGATGTGGGGTTGTGTGTCTCTGTCACAGCCGGACTGTAGATCTCCTCATCCAGAGGATCGGCCTATCTGCAGTATGCTCTGAAAGCACAGTACAACTTTGGGCTGAGGAGAGGAAAAATGCACAAGCTGGTGTGCTTGGTTGCATGTGTTCTGGGAGTGAGCTGCTCAGCGGGCACAGGATCGGATGACGCTAACAGCAGTAGCCTGGAAGGCAGCCCAACCGATGGTCCTGTAAGTAACATTGAAGACGTCGTCTGTCTCAGTGATGGCTCTGGGTTCTTCCAAGCAACCCTCTCAGGTGATCTAAATCATCAGTTTGATCTGGCCAATGGGGATGTCATCTGCTCAGGTGTGAATATCCCTGGCGGTACAGGCTTTAGCGTGGGCATCTCCGCTCAGCTTGAGGGAGAAGACGTGATCTTTTCCTTCACTCTCAAAGAGATTGGTCGGGGGCAGTCTCGGGCAGACATTCAGGGGCGACTGACCATGAATACCGCTGGTAAAGCTCCTGGTTTCTGGTCTAATGAGCTGGGAGATTGCCGCTTTGAGGTCACCAGTGGGGAGACACTGACCACCACCGCTGTTGGAGATATTGTTAAGGCCACAATTGAGGGCAATTGCAGCAGCCTTGCACCCAGTGCTTCCGCATTTCCTGGCAGTCAATCCCCGGTAGAAGTCAGTGATATTGCGATGTCGGTGCCTGTGGTCTGGCAACCTTAAGCCACTTTATTTTCTCTCGAGGGCTGCTGGTTGGAAGATCTTTAACTGGAACTAAAGCAATCAGGCATGAATCGTGAGCAGCAGCTAAGGCTATTTTTGTCTGTAAATAAGCTCTTGAGGGATCATAGGTCTTCTATATTTCTATATGATCTCTGATTTCCATACCAACAAGTGAGAAGGTTGCTTGCCTTTTAAGAACCAGAATCAAAAAAACCCCACCGAGATCCAGTGGGGTATTCCATCTTGAGATGTTTAATCGATCAGAGCAACGACCATTAGTAGTCGTAGTCACCCATGCCGCCGCCAGCGGGAGCAGCAGACTTGGGCTCAGGCTTGTCGACCACAATCGCTTCGGTGGTCAGCACCATCCCTGCAATTGATCCAGCATTCTGCAGCGCAGAACGGGTTACCTTCGCAGGATCGACAATGCCAGCCTCGATCATGTCCACATACTCTTCCTGGAGGGCATCGTAGCCAATGGCGAAGGCCCTTTCCTTCACGCGTTCCAGAACGATCGCACCATTCTGCCCAGCATTATCAGCAATCCGCTTCAGAGGTGATCCCAGTGAACGAGCCACGAGCAGAGCCCCGCTCAGTTCATCACTCTTCAGGTTGGCATTGGCCCACTCAATCACGGTAGGAGTCAGGTGCGCCAGAGTGGTTCCACCTCCAGGCACGATCCCTTCTTCCACAGCAGCCTTGGTGGCATTGATGGCGTCTTCCAGACGGAACTTGCGATCCTTCATTTCGGTTTCAGTGGCAGCACCCACCTTCACCACCGCCACACCACCAGCCAGCTTGGCCAGACGCTCCTGCAGCTTCTCTTTGTCGTAGGAGGACTCGGTTTCGTCGATCTGACGACGGATCTGCTCGCAACGGGCCTTGACCGCAGCCTCATTGCCCTCAGCCACCACCGTGGTGTTGTCCTTAGTGACGGTGATGCGGCGAGCACTTCCGAAGGACTCCAGCTTGGCATTCTCCAGCTTCAGACCGCGATCTTCGGTGATCACTTCCCCGCCAGTGAGGGTGGCCAGATCCTCGAGCATGGCCTTACGGCGGTCCCCGAAACCAGGAGCCTTGACTGCACAGACATTGAGGACACCACGTAGCTTGTTCACCACCAGGGTAGCCAGAGCTTCCTTCTCGATATCCTCAGCGACAATCAGCAGCGGACGGCCAGAACGAGCCACCTGCTCCAGCACAGGCACCAGATCCTGCACCAGGGTGATCTTCTTGTCGGTGATCAGGATAAAGGGGCTCTCCAGCACCGCTTCCATCCGCTCCATGTCGGTGGCGAAGTAGGGAGAGATGTAGCCTTTGTCAAAGCGCATCCCTTCTGTGATCTCCAGTTCGGTGGTCATGGACTTGCCTTCTTCCAGAGAGATCACACCCTCACGGCCCACCTTGTCCATGGCCTCGGCGATCATCTTGCCGACTTCTTCATCGTTACCAGCTGAGATGGCAGCTACCTGAGCAATGGCTTTGCTGTCTTCCACAGGCCGGGCGTGCTCAGCGATCTGCCCCACCAGATAATGGATCGCCTTGTCAATCCCGCGCTTCAGGGCAATGGGGTTGGCACCAGCGGCAACATTACGCAGCCCTTCCTTGACCATGGCGTGAGCCAGCACGGTGGCAGTGGTGGTCCCGTCTCCAGCCGCATCGTTGGTCTTGGAAGCCGCCTGGCGGATCAGAGATACGCCTGTGTTTTCGATATGATCTTCCAGTTCGATTTCCTTAGCAATGGTGACCCCGTCATTAATGATCTGAGGCGCACCAAACTTCTTCTCTAGCACAACGTTGCGCCCCTTAGGACCGAGGGTAACGGCAACAGCTTCGGCCAGAATATCCATGCCGTGCTCCAGGGCACGACGAGCTTCTTCGTTGAAAATGATTGACTTAGCCATAGGTCTTAATACCTCTGATGTTCAAAGACTAAACGCTACTGTTCCTGAACAAGATGAAAGCCTTGCTCCGAGTGATCCAGGAAACTGCAGAGTTACTGAACAATTGCCAGAACGTCCCGCTCCGACAGCAACACGTAATCTTCGGTTCCCAGCTTGACTTCGGTGCCAGCGTACTTGGAGTAGAGAACCCTATTGCCCACAGCAATTTCGAGAGGCACCAGATTGCCATCATCGTTGCGCTTGCCGGGGCCAACAGCGACCACCTCACCCACCTGGGGCTTTTCTTTGGCGGTGTCAGGCAGGAAGATGCCCCCAGCCGTTTTCTCGTCCTGGTCGGAGATCTTGATGAGAACCCGATCTCCCAGGGGCTTCAATGTAGATGCATTCAGCGTTAATGTTGCCATTCGTATTCCTCCTCCGTGATCTTGAGAGCACGAAAGTAAAGTGACAGGGTCAGAGTGTGTTCAATGTCCTCTGTGCTGGAGAGTTAATCAATTAGCACTCTCACTGCACGAGTGCTAGTCTATCAGTCTGATTTTCCTGCTGACAATAGTTATGGGCGGATCCTGCAGCCATGGATTCAGTACGGATTCCTCTACTGTTGGTCGGAGGACCGTACCATGCAGGGAAAGAAGCAGGAGGAAATAACGATGAGTCAGACCCCTGTGGCCGTGATCGGGATGGGCACGATGGGTGCACCGATGGCCCGCAATCTTCTCCAGGCTGGCTACAAAGTGACGGTGCATAACCGGACCCGCGCACGGGAAACCTCTCTGATCCAGGCGGGAGCCCAGGCGGCAGATTCTCCAGCCCAGGCGGCAGCTGCTGCGGAGATCATTCTCATCTGCGTCAGTGATACCCCTGATGTAGAGGACGTGCTGATGGGGGATCAGGGGGTGATCCGGGGGGCAACTGCGGGTTCGCTGGTGATGGATATGTCCACCATCAGTCCCACTGTGACGCGCACCCTGGCCCAACAGCTGGCAGCCCAGGGAATTCAGATGCTAGATGCCCCCGTTTCGGGCGGCTCGGAAGGGGCAGAACAGGGCACCCTCTCGATCATGGTGGGGGGAGAAGCGGAGCAGGTGCAGCGGGCTATGCCAGTGTTATCCGTCTTGGGCCGCACCATTACCCATGTTGGACCGATCGGCGCGGGGCAACTGACTAAGGCAATCAACCAGATTATTGTGGCGGGGACCTACTGGGCGGTGGCCGAGGGGATCACTCTAGGCTTAAAGGCAGGGTTGGACATGGAGAAAGTGATCCAGGCCGTAGGCAATGGGGCTGCGGGATCCTGGGGATTAACGAATCGCTCCGACAATATGATCCGGAACCAGTACCCCCTGGGATTTCGGGTGCGTCTGCACCGTAAAGATCTTTTAATTGCTCTGGAAGCAGCCCGCGAGTTAGGGGTAGCCCTGCCAGCCGCTGCCCTGGTGGAGCAGATGGAGACGGGATTGATTGGCCAGGGGTTTGGGGATGAAGATATCTCGGCTCTGGCTCGCAGTCTGAGGCAATGGTCTGGACTGGAGGATTCAGCCCCGGAGCATTAAGGAGGCGGCCATGCTGTTTGCGCAGCATTTCTGGCCCCCCACCATCTCTGACAAGTCACCTGCTTCTGATGGGGATCAATTGATGCTGCCTTGAGGATCAACAGGTGAGGAGCAAAGGCCTTATCGTCCAGATATTGAGATCTTCAGCAAGTCAACAGTAAGACAACAAAAATGTTGTAATTAAGCTTCCTGAAAATAATCTCAAGAACAGTCAAATGTAGCAGGTAGAACTTGACGAAATCATAGTTGGCTTATCTAGCCCTGGAGATGAAAACCGATGCTGTTGCTATCCTTCAATTTGCTATTACAAAGCATGGAATCTTGTAAAGAATGATCATAGCTTCCGGACTCTGCCTCTCTGGGTTTCTAGGCTATAGTAAGTTGTCAGGAGACGAAATCACAACGATCAGGAATCTCAGGCTTGGGTTAGCACCTTGAGAACGAAGTTACATCTATTTTTTTCTCTTTCTTAACTTTTTAACCAGGCTGAACGTCGAATTCTCAGGATTTTAATGAATCTCTACAGTGCGGCAACCCTGAATCGCTGAGTTCTAGATGATGTCTCTGACCTTATGAATGGTTAGCCAACGACCAATCAGGGAGAGAGGGTCCAATGCAATTCAAAGCACAATGGCAGGGGTTTGTCCCCGAACAATGGATGAGACAGGTGGATGTGCGGGATTTTATTCAGCACAACTACACCCTCATGAGGGAGATGGAGCCTTTCTCGCAGGCCCCAGTCAGCGTACCACTCAGCTATGGCAACAGGTGATTCAGCTGATGCTGCAGGAACGGGAGAAGGGGATCCTGGATGTGGATACTTCTGTCCCCACCTCACTTACGGCTCATGCTCCCGGGTACATTGATGCCGATCTGGAGCAGATCGTTGGCCTGCAAACCGATCAACCCCTGAAACGGGCCATCATGCCTCTGGGGGGAATTCGTATCGTCAAGAAGTCGCTAGAGGCCTACGGGTATCAACTGGATCCCGCCACCGAAGAGATTTTTTCCCGCCACCGCAAAACCCACAATGACGGTGTCTTTGATGTCTACACCCGCTCCATGCGTCTGGCACGCCACTCGGGGATCATCACAGGCTTACCGGATGCCTATGGTCGCGGTCGCATTATTGGCGATTACCGTCGCGTGGCTCTCTATGGTGTAGATGCTCTGATCGATGACAAGAAGCAGCAGCAAGAATCCCTGGAAGTCGGGGCCATGACAGAAGAGGTGATCCGGCTGCGGGAAGAACTCTCGGAGCAGATCAAGGCCCTGTTTGAGCTGAAGGAGATGGCCAGTCGCTATGGCTTTGAGATTGGTCAGCCTGCTGCCAACAGCCGTGAAGCCGTGCAGTGGACTTACTTTGGCTATCTGGGGGCGGTTAAGGAACAGAATGGAGCCGCCATGTCGCTGGGACGGGTGTCCACCTTCCTGGATATTTTCTTTGAGCGCGATCTGCAGCAGGGTCTGATCAGCGAGGCCGAACTGCAGGAACTGATCGATCACTTTGTCATGAAGCTGCGCATGGTGCGCTTCCTGCGTACCCCTGATTACAACGAGCTTTTCTCGGGGGATCCCACCTGGGTGACCGAGTGTATTGGGGGGATGGGGGTGGATGGCCGCACGCTGGTGACCAAAACCAGTTTCCGCATCCTGCAGACCCTTTACAACCTCGGCCCGGCCCCTGAACCCAACCTCACCGTACTCTGGTCGGAGCGCCTGCCGGAGGGCTTCAAAGCTTTCTGTTCTCAGGTTTCCATTGACACCAGCTCTATTCAGTACGAAAACGACGATCTGATGCGGGTCTACTACGGCGATGACTACGGCATTGCCTGCTGTGTCTCTGCCATGCGCATCGGTAAGCAGATGCAGTTTTTCGGCGCACGGGTGAATCTGGCCAAGGCCCTCCTCTACGCCATCAATGGGGGAATCGATGAAAAGTATGGGGAACAGATCGCGCCTCAGTTTGCCCCCATCACCAGCGATACCCTCACCTACGAGGAGGTGTGGAGCCGTCTGGATCAGATGATGGACTGGCTGGCCGGACTTTACATCAACTCCCTCAACGTCATCCACTACATGCACGACAGGTATTGCTACGAGCGGATCGAAATGGCACTGCATGACCGCGATGTTTACCGCACGATGGCCTGCGGGATTGCCGGGCTCTCAGTGGTGGCGGATGCCCTCTCAGCGATCAAATATGCAGAGGTGAGCGTGATCCGCGATCAGCGGGGTCTAGCCGTTGACTATGCGATCAAAGGGGAGTTTCCCAGCTTTGGGAATAACGATGAGCGAGCCGATGCCCTGGCGGTGCAGCTGGTGGAAACATTCATGAATAAGTTGCGCCAGCATCCCACCTACCGCAATGCGGTGCCCACCCAGTCGATCCTGACGATCACCTCCAATGTGGTCTATGGCAAAAAGACCGGGAACACCCCAGATGGTCGGCGGGCGGGCGAACCCTTTGCTCCAGGTGCTAACCCCATGCACGGGCGGGATCAGAAAGGAGCAGTCGCGGCCCTGGAGTCGGTGGCTCAGCTGCCCTATGACCATGCCCAGGACGGGATCTCCTACACCTTCTCGATTGTGCCTGCGGCTCTGGGCAAGAGCGCCAGTGACCGGATCAGCAATCTGGCCCACATGCTGGATGGCTACTTCCGCGACTCGGGCCACCACATCAACATCAATGTCCTCAACCGCGAAACCCTGCTGGATGCCGTGGATCATCCGGAGCTTTACCCGCAACTCACGATTCGTGTCTCGGGCTATGCGGTCAACTTCGTCAAGCTTACCCGTGAGCAGCAGATGGATGTGATCAATCGCACTTTCCATGAACGGCTCTAGTCCCTTGCCCTGGGGATCAGGCTGTGGGATTGTCCTGTGGCCTGATCTGAACTGAACTTTTCTCAACGGAGACCCATGCCCCCTGTCACCTGTACCCAAGGCCGAATCCATTCTGTCGAAACTTGCGGCACTGTGGATGGGCCGGGAATTCGCTTCGTGGTCTTCACCCAGGGATGCCCGCTGCGGTGTCTGTACTGCCACAATCCTGACTGCCGCAGCTTTACGGGGGGGCGGGAAGTCAGTGTGGATGAGTTGGTGGCAGAGATCCAGCGGTATCGCTCCTATCTACGTCATGGTGGAGTCACCATCAGTGGAGGCGAACCTCTGCTGCAGCCCGAGTTTACGGGAGAACTGATCCATCGCTGTCGGCAGTTGGGGATCCATACCGCTGTGGATACTTCCGGCTATATTCCCTTGGCCCAGTCCCGTCCAGTGCTGGAAGAAGTGGATCTGGTGCTCCTGGATATCAAGTCCTTTGATCCAGAGATTTACTTCCGCATCACCCATGTGGATCTGCAGCCCACTCTGGAGACCGCTCGCTTCCTGGATCAGATCCAGAAACCCACCTGGATCCGGTTTGTGCTGGTGCCAGGTCTCTCGGATCCCGTGGCCAATGTGGAGGGACTGGCAGATTTTGTGGCCACCCTCAGCAATGTAGAACGCGTAGAAGTTTTGCCCTTCCACAAGATGGGTGAATACAAATGGGAACAACTGGGAATGGACTACCTGCTCAAGGACACCCCGCCGCCATCCGCGGATCTCATCCGTCAGACCGCTGCCATCTTCCGTGATCGAGGCTTGCAGGTGGTGGGTGATAGCTAAGTTGCGGATTTTGATTCGCAAAGGGAAATAGCCATGCATGTTGATGTTACCTACCAAGGCCAGGTGAAATTTGAAGCTGCCAGCCGTGGTCATCGGGTTCTGACGGATCAACCCCTGGAGAATGGGGGCCGGGATGAGGGCATGACTCCCCCCGAATGGTTTCTTGCCTCCCTGGGCAGTTGTATTGGGTTCTATGCGGTCAAGTATCTGGAAGCCAGGCATCTAGATACCAGAGGATTATCGATCTCGGTCACCGCCCAGAAGACCCTCAGCACTCCCATTTACCTCGATCCGATCGAGATTCAGATCCATGTCCCTATTCCGCTAGACCAACGGCACCAACAGGGATTGATCAAGGCGGCAGATGCCTGTCTGATTCACAATACCCTGACCCAGCATCCCAGCGTGGTCACCCGCCTTTGTTTACCGACTTCCCCTGCATCCAGTTCAATGTCTTGAGCCCTGATGTGTTGAGGCCATCAACCTTGACTTAAACTCTGGTATTGCCGTTGAAAACTGTGTGCACGGATACCATCCCTAAAATCGTAGCTCGATCCCTACAATTTCTGTAATTGGGAATACTTAATTGCGCATTCTTTCTCCCACTAATTCCCATGGGTCAGATTAATCTTTCAACACTATTAAATCTGTGTGCTTTGGCCAGTAATTAAGCCTACTATCGCAGCAAGGCAAAGAGAATCTAGGGCTTTGGTCGACAAATGCCCACTGGAAGTCTGTATTTATCAGGATTCCAGAACCACCATGATGGAGACAGGTTATGACAGTCGTCGCAACACTCGCAGAACTAGAAGCACTGATCCAGAACGTCCAGACTGCCCAAGCTCAATTTGCCACCTACTCTCAAGCACAGGTTGATCATATTTTCAAGCAGGCTGCGCAGGCCGCAAATGCCGCACGCATTCCCCTGGCTAAGATGGCCGTGGCAGAAACCGGAATGGGGATCGTCGAAGATAAGGTGATCAAAAATCACTTTGCCTCAGAGATTATCTACAACAAGTACAAAAACAGCAAAACCTGTGGCCTGATCGAGGCGGATCCGCATTACGGGATTCAGAAGTTTGCCGAGCCTGTGGGGATTCTGGCCGGAATTGTGCCTACCACCAATCCCACCTCTACTGCCATCTTCAAATCACTCATTGCCCTGAAAACCCGCAACGCCATCATCTTTTCTCCTCACCCCCGCGCCAAGGGCTGCACGATTGAAGCGGCCCGGATTGTTCTGGAGGCAGCAGTTGCGGCAGGGGCCCCTCCCCAGATCATTGGCTGGATCGATGTTCCCAGTATTGAGCTGTCTCAAGCCCTGATGCAACACCCCGCCATCAGCCTGATCCTGGCCACCGGAGGACCGGGCATGGTGCGGGCCGCTTACTCTTCTGGCCATCCATCCTTGGGGGTAGGGGCTGGTAATACGCCTGCGGTGATCGATCGTTCCGCCGATATTCGTATGGCCGTGAGTTCGATTCTTGTGAGCAAGACTTTCGATAACGGCATGATCTGTGCCTCTGAGCAATCGGTGATTGTGGACGAGCCCATCTATGAAGAGGTGAAGCAGGAATTTGCCCACCGTGGTGCTCACCTGCTTTCCCCAGAAGAAAAAGAAGGGATCCGTCGCCTGATCCTTAAGGAGGGTCGCCTCAATGCTGCGATTGTGGGTCAACCGGTAACTGCCATTGCAGAAATGGCCGGGTTCTCTGTACCGGAGGGCACCCGAGTGCTGATTGGGGAAAGCGATGAGATCTCGACTCTGGAGCCCCTGGCCTACGAGAAGCTCTCCCCCATCCTGGCCATGTACCGCGCCCATGACTTTGTGGATGCCGTCAATAAAGCGCAGCAACTGGTGGCCTTTGGGGGTCGGGGACATACAGCGGTTCTCTACACCGCGGTCGCCAACCGTGACGACATTGCCTACTTCGAAAACCATGTGGAGGTGGGTCGCGTCCTGATCAATACTCCCTCTTCCCAGGGGGCAATTGGGGATCTCTACAACTTCAAGCTGGATCCCTCGCTCACCCTGGGCTGTGGCACCTGGGGTGGCAACTCTGTCTCGGTCAATGTGCAGCCGCAGCATCTACTCAATGTGAAAACTGTCACGGAGCGGCGGGAGAACATGCAGTGGTTCCGCGTCCCTCCCAAGATCTACTTCAAGTATGGATCTCTACCTGTGGCTCTCCAGGAGCTGCGGGGGAAAAAACGTGCTTTTATCATTACCGACAAGCCCCTCTTTGAAATGGGCATGTTGAAAGAGGTGACCACAGTTCTAGATGAGATCGGGGTTGAGCACCAGATCTTCTATGACGTGAAACCGGATCCTGATCTGGCCACCGTCTACAAGGGACTGGAGCAGTGCAACAGCTTTCACCCGGATGTGTTGATTGCCTTCGGCGGTGGCTCTCCCATGGATGCAGCCAAGGTGATCTGGTTGATGTATGAGCATCCAGAAACGGAGTTTGCAGGGCTGGCCATGCGCTTCATGGATATCCGCAAGCGCGTCTATGATCTGCCCGCTCTAGGACAGCGAGCCATGATGGTCGCCATTCCCACCACCTCGGGAACCGGATCAGAAGTGACGCCCTTTGCGGTGGTGACCGACGAGAAAGCTGGCATCAAGTATCCTCTAGCGGATTACTCCCTCACCCCCAACATGGCCATCGTGGATCCAGAACTGGTGCTGCATATGCCCAAGCGGCTGACGGCCTACGGTGGCATTGATGCCCTTACCCATGCCCTGGAAGCCTATGTCTCGGTCATGTCCACCGAGTTTACCGAAGGACTGGCGCTGGAGGCCATTGGTTTACTCATGACCTACCTGCCCCGCTCCTATGCCAATGGGGCTCAGGATCCCGAGGCGCGCGAGCGGGTGCACTACGCCGCCACCATTGCTGGACTGGCTTTTGCCAACGCGTTCCTGGGGATCTGCCACTCCATGGCCCACAAGCTCGGATCCAGTTTCCATGTGCCCCATGGTCTGGCCAATGCCCTGATGATTTCCCATGTGATCCGCTACAACGCTACGGATGCTCCCTTCAAGCAGGCGATCTTCTCCCAGTACCACTTCCCCCACGCCAAAGCGCGCTACGCCGAGATTGCCGATTATCTGCACCTGGGGGGTAGCAACGATGATCAGAAAGTGGAACTGCTGGTCGAGGCTATAGAAAATCTGAAGCGGCAACTGGATATTCCTCTGACCATCAAAGAGGTGCTGTCGGAGGAAGATAAGGGCTTCTTTGAGCAGCTGGAGGAACTGGCGGATCAGGCCTTCGATGATCAGTGCACCGGAGCCAACCCCCGTTATCCTCTAATTCGGGATCTGAAGGAGTTGTTCGTCCTGGCTTATCAGGGATGCCGTGTAGATGCCACGCTCTTCCACCCTGAATCTGAGCCTCAAAGCAAATCTGAAGCCATCGTCACCGTGTAGTTTGCCAGTGAGTTTGCTATGCATACCTTGCCAGCCCAGTCGTCTACCCTGGACCCAGCTCACGATATTCTGCAAGCACGGCGGCACCCTCTAGAATCACTTTTTTCTCCCCGTTCAGTTGCAGTGATCGGAGCCACGGAGCGTCCCGGGAGTGTGGGGCGCACCATTCTCTGGAACCTGATCAGCAGTCCCTTTGGGGGAACCGTTTATCCTGTAAATCCCAAGCGGCATAGTGTTCTGGGCATCCAGGCCTATGCGGATATGGCCAGCATTCCCGAGCCAGTAGATCTGGCGGTGGTGGTGACCCCGGCCGCAACAGTCCCGGCGGTGATCCGCGAATGTGTGGATGTCGGTGTCAAGGGGGCCATCATCATCTCTGCCGGATTTAAGGAAACCGGATCGGAGGGGATCGCTTTGGAGCAACAGGTATTGCAGGAGGCGCGCCGCGGTCAGTTGCGGATCATTGGACCCAACTGCCTGGGATTGATGAACCCTCACTCTGGATTGAATGCCACATTTGCCAGTTCTATGGCTCGTCCGGGAAATGTGGGCTTTATCAGTCAAAGTGGAGCCCTCTGCACCTCAATCCTGGACTGGAGCTTTCGTGAGCATGTGGGATTCAGTGCCTTCATTTCCATTGGCTCCATGCTGGATGTGGGCTGGGGAGATCTGATCGATTATCTGGGAGATGATCCTCACACCCAGAGCATTGTCATCTATATGGAATCGGTGGGGGAGGCCCGCGCCTTTCTCTCTGCTGCACGGGAGGTGGCCCTGACCAAACCGATCATTGTCATTAACGCGGGTCGGACGGAAGCCGCAGCACAGGCGGCAGCCTCCCACACAGGGGCCCTGGCAGGCAGTGATGAGGTGCTCTCGGCAGCCTTTCGGCGCTGTGGTGTCCTGCGTGTCAACACCATTGATGATCTCTTTAATATGGCAGAGGTGCTGGCCAAACAGCCCCGTCCTCGCGGAAAGCGGTTGACGATCCTGACCAATGCGGGTGGGCCGGGGGTTCTCACCACGGATGCCCTGATCCGTGAAGGCGGGGAACTGGCTCCGCTTTCAGAGGACACGATCGCAGCCCTGAACCAGGTGCTTCCCCCCCACTGGAGTCATGCCAATCCGATTGACATTCTTGGGGACGCCGATCCCAAACGCTATGCCCAGGCCATGGAGATCGCGCTGGAGGAACCCAACAGTGACGGACTGCTGATCATCCTTACCCCTCAGGCAATGACAGATCCCACCGAAACCGCTCAGCAACTGGTGGACTATCTGCGCTCCAAGCGGGGGAAAGTCCAGACCCCACGCCCCATGCTGGCCAGCTGGATGGGCGGACAGAGTGTAGGAGAAGGGGAAGCGA
Source organism: Synechococcaceae cyanobacterium SM2_3_1 (assembly GCA_012030715.1). Classification (GTDB taxonomy): domain Bacteria; phylum Cyanobacteriota; class Cyanobacteriia; order Thermostichales; family Thermostichaceae; genus JAAUUJ01. Next base: position 35,476 of record JAAUUJ010000002.1, read on the forward strand.
TCCTCAACCAGGCCCATATCTTTACCTTTCCGTACCCAGATACGGCGGCCCATGTGTTTAACTACATGTGGCAGTACAGCTATAATCTGCGCGGCATTTATGAAACTCCGGTTCTGGCTTCGGAGGATGAAGAGCAAGGACTGGATCGGGAGCAGGCAGCCGCAATCGTCCAGGCGGTACAGGTCACGCAGCGCACCATCTAACGGAATGGGAGGCCAAGCAGGTGCTGGCGGCCTACGGGATCCCCACCGTCCCGACCCAGGTGGCCAGCAATGCCGAACAAGCGGTGGCGGCTGCCCAAGAGATCGGTTATCCGGTGGTGTTGAAGTTAAATTCCTACACCATCACCCATAAAACCGATGTCGGAGGCGTGAAGCTGAATCTGCCGGATGCGGAGGCTGTACAGACTGCTTATGATCAGATCCTGGCTTCTGTGACAGCAAAAGTGGGACTGGAACACTTTCAGGGGGTCACGGTCCAGCCCATGATCCGGTTGAAGGGGTATGAGCTGATCCTGGGGAGCAGTGTCGATCCGCAATTTGGTCCAGTGCTCTTATTCGGGAGTGGAGGCCAACTGGTGGAAGTATTTCAAGATCGGGCTCTGGCGCTACCTCCCCTCAATACCACCCTGGCGCGGCGACTCATGGAACAAACCCGCATCTATGAAGCCCTGAAAGGGGTACGGGGTCAGGCAGCAGTGGATCTGGACAGACTAGAACAGTTGCTGGTTCACTTTAGCCAGTTGGTGGTGGAGCAACCCTGGATTAAAGAGATCGATATCAATCCCCTGCTGGTGGGTGAGCACGGGTTTCTGGCTCTGGATGCCCGCGTCATCCTGCATGCCCCAGAAATGGTAGAAGCAGATCTGCCGCGGCCTGCGATCCGGCCTTACCCGATTCAATATGTGTCTCCCTGGACTACTGAGAGTGGCGTGGAGGTGATGTTCCGCCCGATCCGGCCTGAGGATGAGCCGTTGCTGGTGCAGTTTCATCAAACCCTCTCGGAGGAAAGCATTTATCTGCGCTACTTCCACCTGATCAAATTTAATCAACGGGTGGCCCATGAGCGGCTGGTGCGCATTTGCTTTAACGACTATGACCGTGAAATTGCTCTCGTGGTAGATCGGCTGGATCCGGACCAAGGGTGCCATCAGATCTTGGGAGTCGGTCGTCTGAGTAAAATGCATGGGGTGAATCAAGCTGAGTTTGGCATGCTGGTGAATGATCACTGGCAGGGACAGGGAATCGGCACTGAACTGTTGGGGCGTTTGGTGCAGATAGGCCGGGGATGAAAAACTGGACCGGATCCGGGCAGACATTCTCCTGGATAATGGGGCTATGCAACAGGTCTGTCGCAAGATCGGGTTTCAACTCACTCCTATTGCCTCTGAAGGGATCGTTGAGGCTGAGCTGATCTTGTAACCTACCCTAAAGAGCAGAGATGCCTCGCGTTATTCCTGAACAGTAATCGGTAAGGGCTCAAGGTTGATGAGGATCAAATCACTGGCACGGATCCTCACGTCGATCCTGGGGCCTGTGATCTTTGGTCTTGCCCTCTGGTCTATTTCCATTGAGCTCAGAGGTTATAACTTTGAAGATGTACTTGATGGCATCGAACGCATCGAGACAGGCCAACTGCTACAGGCTTTCCTGTTGACCTGGATTAGCTACGGTGCTGTCTCCTGTTACGACCTGATCTCCTTCCGGTACATCAAATCAGAATTAGCCTTTCCCAAGATCGCTCTCGTAGGCTTTATCACCTATGCGATCAGTCCTACGGTTGGTTTTCCGTTCCTAACCGCCGGTGCTCTCAGATACCGACTCTACCCCACCTGGGGTATTTCTGCAGGCCAGGTTGCCCAGGTGATTCTCTTTTCTAACTTGAGCCTCTGGGTGGGACTCTTCTCGATTGGGGGCCTGTCGCTGTCATTGACTTCCTCACCGATCCCAGAGGAGCTTGAGGTTCCCTTCCACTCTCTCCAACCTCTGGGAGGGATCTGTATACTGCTCACAGCTATTTATCTACTCCTCTGTCAGCGGATGAATAGTCCGATTCAGTGGCGTAGCTATATATTTCACTTCCCTAGTTTGAAGATAGCTCTGGCCCAGATCTTGACTTTTGCTGTTGATTGGGGTGCTGCCTCCGCCGCACTCTACAGTCTATTTTCTTTTTCTGATCAATTTAGCTACCTGGAGTTTTTCGGAGCCTATGTGATTGGGATGGTGGCCGGTTTGATCAGTACAGTTCCGGGAGGGCTGGGGGTTTTTGAGACGATCATGATTTTCTTTCTGTCTATATTTCTCCCCAATCCGGTGATTTTAGGAACCATTTTGATCTTTAGATTAATCTATTACATTATCCCCCTGGGTATTGCTATTCTTTTTCTGGGAGGATTTGAGATCTATCAACGCTTGCAACCATCGCAACAGTAAATGAACCTCTGTAACTTCTGGGTAGAATTAAAGGTGCCAGATCGGGGTCAATCCACAGAGGGCCATGGCCAGGGGTAAAGCCGGGAGGAGGTTGCCAACGCGCATCGGTTTTATGTTTAAAAGATTGATGCCCACCCCCATGATCAGAATGCCGCCAGAGGCGGTGAGGGCTGCTATGATATCTTCGTTCAAAAGAGCGCTCAGGGATTGTCCTAGCAGCGTGATCGTACCCTGGTAGACCAGAACCGGACCTGCAGAAAAGATGACGCCGATCCCCAGACTGGTGGTAAAGGCCACCGAGGCGATGCCATCCAGGGCTGCCTTGATCACCAGCAACGAGGGATCGTTTTCCAGACCATCCTGCAGAGAACCCAGAATCGCCAGTGGCCCAACCAAATAGACAATAGTGGCGGTCATGAAGGCCTGGGTAATCGGACTGGGGCCCCAATAGCGATGCACCTGATCCTCGATCCATTCGCCCGCGTGCCGCAGATGCTTTTCAATATCGATGCTCTCCCCGATCAGGGCTCCGGTAACTAACGCCAGCAGGATCACCACGGCCTGAGCAGCCGTTTCTGCGGCCAGGGACATCTGCACCCCAATGCCGATCACCAGCAGGCCCATCACTTGAAGCATCGTTTCACTGATACGAGGAGGCAAACGCTGACCCAAAAGCAAGCCCACAAGACTTCCCAGCAGGATCATGCCGACATTAATTAAGGTGCCAATCCCTGCAAAGAGCATGATTCAATTCCTTGTCTCTCAAGCTACGATGAGCATGCAGAACCGCCCCCACCACCGCAGTGACTTCTTCTCCCCCTGATCCGATTGTCCTCCCCTGAAGCAGAACGCCCCAGTCCCTCGAATTTTCCTCCTCTTCCGTCCCCAAACCCAGCCCCCTGTACCTGGTGGAGTCGGCCTTTTTGTCCAGCACCGCGGTCCTGGTGTGGCTTCTGAGTTATACCCCGCTCATGCCGGTGGCGCGTTTATTTTTTGCTCTGCCGGTGGCTATGGCCATTATGCGCTGGAATTTTCGAACGGGGGCACTGACGCTTGTCGTTTCAGCGCTGCTCCTGACCCTCTTGCTGGGGCCAACACGTAGCATTCTTTATGTGATTCCCTATGGCCTCCTGGGATACTGGTGTGGTCGGCTCTGGAAACGGGGCTCCTCCTGGTATCTATCCATCCTGACAGGCAGCCTGATCAGCACGTTTGGGTTGGTCTTTCAATTCCTGATCTCCTCGATTCTGGTGGGAGAAAATCTCTGGACCTATCTGATGATCCAGCTGACGGGACTGAGCAACTGGCTACTGGACATTACCCTCAGTGGCTTCGGGATCTATGTGACGGCAACTCCCCTGGTTTTACAGATTGCGGTGGTGGGTTTTCTGGCTGTGAACTCCCTTGTGTATGTGTTTACGGTGCATTTAGTGGCAGCCCTGGTTCTGGAGCGATTGCGGTGCCCTTTACCGGAACCCCCCCGCTGGGTGCAGTTTTTGCTGGAGTGATAGCTGACCCTTTTGAACTTCGAGTAGGCTGGATGCAGCGCGATCATCCGGTGGGGTGCAATGGGTATATCCAGTTCTGAACAGGAATCTCAGATCACGGCCAGCCGCCGACGGCTTCTAAAAGGAGCGATCGTGGGAGCAGGTCAAGTGGGCATGGCCTGTGCCTACTCAATGCTGATTCAAAATACTCTGGACGAGCTGGTGCTCACGGATATCAATCGCGAGAAACTGGAAGGGGAAGTCATGGATCTGGTGCATGGGATCCCCTTCGTGGCTCCAACGCTGGTGAAAGCTGGATCTCTAGAAGACTGTGCCCATGCAGATATTGTGGTGATCACCGCCGGGGCAAAGCAGCGACCCGGAGAAACTCGCCTCGATCTGGTGCAGCGCAATGTAGAAATCTTTCGGGGATTAATTCGGGATCTGGCGCAATACTGCCCGGAGGCCATTTTTCTGGTGGTCAGTAACCCCGTCGACATCATGACCTACCTGACCCTGAAACTGTCTGGATTTCCAGCAGGGCGGGTGATCGGCTCCGGCACCGTTCTGGACACAGCTCGCTTCCGATACCTTCTAGCCGAGCGGTTAAACCTGGACCCCCGCAGTCTGCACGCCTATATCCTGGGGGAACATGGTGACACTGAGGTGGCCGTCTGGAGCAAGGTGAATGTCGCGGGCACCAATATTACCGAGATTTTTCCAGAACTCAATCATCCGGAAGACCCCGATCAACTGGGTCGGATTTTTGAACAGGTGCGAAATGCGGCCTACGAAATCATTAAACGAAAAGGGGCCACCAGTTACGCAATTGGTCTGGGAGTTACTCAAATCGTCCAGGCGATCCTGCGCAACCAGAATCGAGTTCTTACCATTAGTAGTCTGCTGGCGGGAGAGTATGGGTTGTCAGAGGTCTGTCTCAGTTTGCCTGCTGTAGTAGGGCGCGAAGGCGTCTCCCGAATTTTTGAACTGGCCCTGACACCGACCGAAGTATCACAGTTGCAGCATTCAGGCCAGGTTCTTCGCCAAGTTTTACAGAATATTAATCTTTAGCTGAATCCTTCGGCAGCAATATCTGGAGGCCTCTAGATCAAGGCGCTTCCCCAGGAGATCACCACGAAAACAGGAGATTTTTCGTCATAAAATTAAGCATTGATACATTCTCAGGAACCCTTTCCCTCATACAGCGTTTTAGTATAAAGTATGTTAAATAAATCTGAATTCTGGTCAAGTTAAGCGCCCCAATCTCCCGTGGAGCGGCAAGATCTTGTGTTTCTGCATGAAATCAGCTTGGCGATCCCCAAGGAGTGCTACATTGCTTAACAATGCTGCGGGTCAAACTTAATGAAGTCGGTCGTGGTCTGTGTCTCTGCCCTGCGTGATCAACGCTCATCATCTCTGTTGGGCCACCTCTATTTGTGTGGTTAACAGCTGAGATTTCTAAAGGTATCGGTGTTGCACTGGAAGGAGTTAAGGAACTTTGGAAGCACAGCGAAAAGAGAGAATCTTGGTAGTGGATGACGAAGCCAGTATTCGCCGGATCCTGGAAACACGATTGTCGATGATTGGCTATGACGTGGTAACGGCTTCGGATGGGGAAGAAGCTCTCAATGTTTTTCATCAAGAGCATCCCGATCTGGTGGTTCTGGATGTGATGATGCCCAAGCTGGATGGCTATGGCGTCTGTCAGGAACTGCGCAAGGAATCGGATATTCCCATCATCATGCTCACGGCCCTGGGGGATGTGGCGGATCGGATCACAGGTCTGGAACTGGGGGCGGATGATTATGTGGTCAAGCCCTTTTCTCCCAAGGAACTGGAGGCCCGGATTCGCTCCGTGCTAAGGCGAGTGAGTCGCGGTGTGCATGAAGGGATCCCCAGCTCTGGAGTGATCCAGGTGGGAGATATTCGCATTGATACCAACAAGCGCCAGGTTTATAAGCGGGATGATCGGGTGCGCCTGACGGGTATGGAATTCAGTCTACTGGAACTCCTGGTTAGCCGCTCCGGGGAACCCTTCTCCCGCTCTGAAATCCTGCAGGAGGTGTGGGGCTACACCCCAGAACGGCATGTGGATACACGGGTGGTGGATGTGCATATTTCCCGACTGCGGGCCAAGCTGGAGGATGATCCCAGCAATCCTGAGTTGATTTTGACGGCTAGGGGAACTGGATATTTGTTCCAGCGAATCATTCAGGATGACGAGCGTCCCTGAGCAGCAGAGGCTAACTCATTCACCCGTTTCAGGGAATGTTCCAGGCGGGGTGAGAGAGCAAACTGGCCAGCACCTGCACCCCCCGCAGTTGGTTGGAAAGGGGTAGGTGCCCCTTAGGGGCCGACAGATCCCAGATAAATTCATCAGGATAGCGGGTCCAGTGATTCCCTTCCTTCCACCCGATTAAGGGCCAGAGCCGGTCCCAGTCCCGTTTGACCCCTAACCACAACTGCCTTTGCACTGAATAGCCAAACTTGCCCTGGGAAGCCGTTAACCAGATCTGATCCAGGGTTTGCAATTCCTCCACAGGTAGCCGATCCACCTCAGTGAAATAAAGCCATCCCCGCTTTGCTGCCGCAGGACCTGCCAGTTGACAGAGCAGTTTTAGGGTGAGGTTGTCCGCTGTTTGAAAATCGAGTTGGCTCAGTGCGGATTGCAAAGGCTGAATATCAATCCCCTGCGAGGGCAAACCCGAGAGATTAGAAAGATTGGACTCAGACATAAAAGAATCAAAGAAAAAGAGCTGATGGATGAATCATTCTGCCTGTGCAGGAGATCAACAGGTCGCTAACCCAGGCGGATCCGATCGGGTTCAGTCATAGGACTGACGACGGTTAGGAGTACCCACTGTGCGACGGTAACCCACATAGCCGACAGCTAAAACACCCGCCACGAGCCAGAGAAAGACGGTGATCGGTAGATAAGAAAAAAAGACGATGCGCACCCGATTTCCCAGCCAGGCTAAAAACAGATAGGCCCCGATCATAATGGCCAGCCCTTGCAGGGTGCGACAGGCAGGAATTTGGCACAGGGGCATGCGCTGGCGAGCCACCCAGAGGGACATGAGCATGTAGTAGGGGGGCATCAGCAGCAGCAGAGCATCAGCCTCTTTGATCACCTTTGCCCAGCCAGCAGTGTTGGTGGCATACCCGAGATAGCCCGCCCACAAAGCCAGACAAAAAACGGCAAGGCTGATATTCACACTCAGAACAAAGGGTTCTTCTTTTTGGCCTGGAATCAAATCACAGAAGACCCAGATCAGCCACGGGCAGCGAGAATTGCCAGACTCACCAGCAGGCTATATTGATTTAGCCCAATGAAAACCTGTTCCAGAGTCATAGTCGTTAATCCGTCTACCTGACCTTAAGCCTACCCTATTGACATAATCCCGTTCTCAAGGAATTGCTATGCTTTCCTGAATCAGGGGGATTCTGGACCCTATGTCACCTTACTTCTCTGGATAATAGCCGCCACTAGATTGCTGCCCGGGGCACCTTGGTGTTCATTCCCGGCAGAAGCCAGGATCATCGGATCCCCGACCACAGCTGCCACCACCGCATTTGCCACCGTCTTGGCCATAATTCCGGCATAGCCTGACAGAAAATCACTGTGGATGGTGTGGCGACGTCCGCGGACAGAGGATTGGGCATCGGCTCCACAATTGATCAACAGCTGGGTGATCTGTTGTTGCTGCCCAGCGGTCAGAGGCAGAGCACAGGATAGTCCCGCACTGTTGAGAGCATTGATCACTCCCTGGAGATCCAGCTGATCCTGCATAACACCATGGCCGATACGATAGGGGCTGAGGGAATGGGTGGCATTGCCCATGACTAGAACACGACAGGCCGACTGTTCTCCTCCAGCAGAAACCGATCCGCGGTTGGTGTAGAGATCAGGGTTGTGATTGATGGCCTCAGCTCGGATGCTGTCCGGGGCAATTTCTCCTACAGCCACGCCAATTCCCAGAGCCGAAGCCGCCTTGGAAAAAGAGGAAGCCTGTCCCAAATTTGTACTGATCACGGTGACCCCGCGAGCGGTGGCGTCCTGAAGGCGATTGGGGGTCATAGCCGGACATTTGATCTCCACGCAGTGGACATCCTCAAGATCGGTAATACCCGCATCCGTGATGGCAGCCCGAACCGCGTCCCCCACCAGCTGCACCTGCAGAGGAGTGCCGTATTCTTCGGGGAAGAGATCGCGGGTATTGGCAACCCCAACCGTCAATCGCTTTTCCTGCGGTGGAGTGACAGGAGCCGCTACCGAACTGCGAGTAAAGACTGTGTAATGGGGACTCATTAAGCCACCACAGAGGCCGATCATCATCAGGGGGATGCGGGCAAATACCGCCTCGCGAGAGCAGTTGAGGAATTGAGACAAAAGGAGTTGCAGGCAGAGGGACGTATATCCGCGGGCATACCCTGTTCCCTCAGTCTGGGCAATGATCCCGACAATCGTATCGGCCTGGATGGCCTGGGATTGCAGGAGGTTTTCCAGTTCACTTACATCATCGGGAGATTGCATGGGCAACCGGTGGACACCCACATCGATCCATGGGGAGGAATGGTCTTTCATCAGTTTTGTCCGAGATACCCCGTCCGTCTACACAGCGGGGAGGGATAGGAGCCTCAAGGAAGCGGCTCGATGCCGCGCAGATTGACAACAAATCTACGCCTCTCATCGAACCATTGCCCCAATCCTCGAATCAAATCGGGGTTGACTTGGGAGTAACCAGCCTGGTCGCTCTGAGCAATGGAGAAAAGATTGCAAACCCCAAAGGCTTCTGTGCAAAAACGCCGCAAGCTCAAGAAAGCTCAAAAAGCGTTGGCACGGAAGTAAAAAGGGTCGAACAATCGATACAAAAAACTTGCACTCTCGATCAGTGATGCCAGTTGGGTTGAGACATTGCCGTTGAATGTTCGTGCATGGGACTGCCCAAATTGCGGGAGGCACCATGACCGGGATATCAACGCTGCAAATAACATTCTTGCCGCAGGGCTTGCGGTGAAAGTCTGTGGAGCGAACGTAAGACCGGATAGGCATAAGTCTGATGGCAGTTGCGATGAGGCAGAAAGATCTAAGAAGTGATTCTTGGAATCCCCATCCGCCTATGCGTTGGGGAGGATGTCAATTATTCTTCCTCTAAAGGCAAACCAGCCCGCACCCGTCCCTGGCCAAAATAGCGCCCAAACTGCAGCTCGTACACTTCATCTTCATCCTGAGTCTCCACCTCCAGATCAGAAGCAGGATAGCCCACACACAGGAGAGCATATCCTTGAGCCTTGAGAGGTTTTGAGATCCCCATGGCTTCTGGTTGGTGAATCGAGCCCTTCAAAACCCGGACGGCACAGGTGGTACAGGCTCCATTGCGGCAGGCAAATGGCAGGGTCACCCCCTGTGCTTCCGCCGTGGCCAGAATGTAACGATTGGCGGGAACCTGGATCTTGTGCCAGCAGTCCTTCTGACGGTCGTGGATCTGAACAGTGAAAAGGGGAATGGGGGCGTCCGACATAGAGGCTGAAGGAAGAAATGTTTTCTCAGAGTACTACACCTGCAGATAAACAGAAGTGCTTCCGCGCTCCATTAAGCCAGGAAGGGAGGGGAGTCCGGCACATCTTGCCAGCGTCCTGATCCCACCGCTCGAATCGCCTCTTTGAGGTGGAAGTTGCCACTGTAGAGAGCTTTGCCAACGATCACCCCCGAGACCCCCAGCGGCACCAGCGTCAATAATGAAAGCAGATCGGTGAGTGAACTAATGCCACCGGAGGCGATCACAGGAATCTGCGCCGCCGCTGCTACCGCCCGCAGCTGAGTCAGGTTAGGACCACTGAGGGTGCCGTCCCGCTCAATATCGGTGTAAATAATCGCCGCAGCGCCCCACTGATTCGCCTGACGCACCAGATCGACTGCAGCCACTGTCGAGGTGGTCAGCCAACCCCGCGTTGCCACCTGTCCCTCTCGGGCATCAATCCCCACCACGATCCTCTGGGGATGTCGCTGACAGAGCTTCTGCACCAGTTGGGGATCCTCCACTGCCAGCGTACCCACGATCACCCGATCTACCCCAGCTGCCAGCCATCGCTCCGCCGTCGCCAGAGAACGAATTCCTCCCCCCACCTGTACGGGCATCTGCACCGTTTCCACCATGGCCTGAATGGTGTTGACATGCACCGGATCGCCGCTGCGGGCCCCCTCCAGATCCACCACATGCAGACGTGTGGCCCCCTGCTCTCGCCATATCTGCGCCTGTTGCACCGGATCGGTAGCCACCACCTCCACCTGGGCATAGTCTCCCCGATGCAGCCTTACACACTGGCCCTCTAACAGATCAATGGCAGGGATAACTTCCATAGACAATGTTTAGTTACAACAAATGTACAGCAGCGATCATAGCGAGCGAGGAATTGCTCCAGGAGCCCAATGCACAGTTAACTTCAGGGTTCAAACCCAGGGATCTCGGGTAGACGCAGCAGATTCCAGACCTTTTCACTCCCTTCGGGATCTAACAAACGCCAGCCCACCAGCCCGGAACTTGTCAGCAGCAATAAAGAGATCAGCACCACCACCACACTATAAATTTTGCGCAGAGGAGAAACAGCAGCGGTTTTGCGGTTCGCAGATGGGCGTTTTGATCCCTGTTTAGCCCCCGACGCCCTGGCTGGTGAGCGAGGGGCCGCTGCAGCGGCAGGGGGGGGCTGGTGGACGGACGAGCGTGGGAGATTGGGGGAACCTGTGTTTTGGGTGCCGAGGCAGGAATGGCAGGTCCGGGCATGCGGTGTAGCGCCTGATCAATATTACGGGCCGTTGCTGCAGACGGTTCCATTGCACCAGTTCCGCCACAGAGATAGCAGCCAGGTTCGGGATCTGGGGTTGCAGCCGCTGAATTCGATCCACCAGCGGGCGGTCATTACTCACCACCACCACTAGGGTTCCCACCTGTTGTTTGGCCAGGGCATAGGCACACTCGGCAATCGCCTGCACCAGACGCAAACGCTTGCTCAGCTGGGAGGCTTCTGCTTCCTGCTCTTTCACCAAAGCCTCGGCATCAGAGACAACAAAGTCTCCCGTGGCGCTATAGCGAATAAACTCACGGGCCACAGCCTCCTGTTGCGGTTCAATCGCTCGCTGGGTGAGAAATTCAATATCCTGATAGACCCCCAGGGGCATAACACACTGGCCAAAGCGGGCCCATTCCTGCCATTGCCGCGTCTGACTGGCCAGAATCGCTGTGGTGTCAAACACAAGTAGAGGTTGAGTTTCCGCCATACCTACCCTCCTGACTGGCCTGTTTACAAAGCAGGTGTTTTGACCTCAACGGGTGTGAAGGGTTGCTCCGGTTTCGACTCTGTGGTTAGACACAGGAGACCATCGAACCATCAGTCGAGATCTGCTCTCCTTAGGGTAGCCTCTTCCCAAGGGCGGAGGGACTTTCCGATTAGCGATGGCGCAACTGGGTAATCAGATCGGCACGTTCCAATAGCGATTCCGGCATCTCTGGTCCAGTAATCATCACATCCAGGGAAACTGGTCGGGAGTCTAGCAGGTCCAGGACCTCATCCTCGGCGATCAAGCCCATTTTCAGGGCCAGAGCCAGCTCATCCAAAACCACAAGGCTGTAATCTCCCGTGGCAATGGACTCACGGGTGTACTGCCAGAGCTGATCCAGGGCCAATTTTTCTTCAGCTTCCAGGTGGGGGGTATCCACACAACGTTGAATTCCACAACGAACCCAGGTGAGGTAGCTGCCCAGGCTGATAGGATGCTCGGGTCCCTGGCGGATCCCTCCTTTCAGAAACTGGACCACGAGAACAGGAGTTCCCTGCCCTGCCACCCGTAACGCCTGAGCCATCACTGGTGTAAATGCGCCGCGACCCGGATTGGTGTAAAGCTGCAAAACCCCTCGCAGAACCAGGTTAGAGACCATGGGAGCAGTTGGAGTCTGGACTTGTGGAGACATGGCGGGCGAACTAGAAATAGTGGGGAGGGTTAATCATGGATCCCATCAAACACCAGCCCTGAGAGTCCGTCAACGGAGGAAACCTGCTGTATGAAATTACACCGCGACAAGTGAAATTTACGGTTGCCTTCTGGAAAAGGTTACAGACTGTAAGCCTTTCGGCGATTGAAGTTCGTGCCCCCAGATCCGGATCTGGGAACCTGGGGCCAGGGACAGTGAGAGCCTGAATTCTGGATGAGGACTGGAGTTGCTTGGTTTTCTCCTGTGAAGTCCCAAGTTTGCTCTAAAGTTGAGAAGAATATTTTTTCACAAATTTTCTGCTTATGTCACTGCGGTCGGTCACAGGTGCTGAGGCATGTCCCCCAGAAGACCGTCCTTACTGGCTGGCCTGGGCTCAGATTCATGGCATGGGGCCCCATCGCCTCAAGCGTCTTGTCCAGCAGTTTGGCTCCTTACAGACGGCCTGGCTCGCTGACGAAATAGCCCTGATGCAGGTGGAAGGCATTGGCACACAGCTAGCGTCCACCATTCGAGAGGAGCGGCAGCGGCGAGATCCTGAGGTACTGCTGCAGCAAGCTGAGCATCCGGACTGTGACCTGATCACCCCCGCCGATGGCAACTACCCACCTCTGCTTTGGGAACTCCCGGACCCTCCCCCCTCCCTCTACCTGCTGGGAGAGCAGCCCCGGTGGCATCCCACAGTGGGGATCGTCGGCACTCGCAGTCCCACAGCCTATGGTCGGCGCTGGACGGAGAAGGTGGCCACAGCTCTGGCAGAAGCAGGATTTGTCGTGGTCTCGGGATTGGCAGCAGGGATCGATGGGGTCGCGCATCAAGCCTGTCTCCAGGCGGGGGGGGATCACGCTGGCGGTGCTGGGCACAGGAGTGGATCAGGTGTATCCAGCGCAACACCGACGTCTGGCGGAGCAGATTAAAACTCAAGGAGCCCTGATCAGCGAGTTTCCTCCGGGCACCTGCCTGCGAAAGAAAATTTCCCCCGTCGCAACCGCATCATTGCCGGACTCTGCCCTGCGGTCCTGGTGATGGAAGCTCCAGAAAAGTCAGGGGCCCTGATCACGGCTTACCTGGCCAACAACTATAACCGCGATGTTTATGCTCTCCCCGGCCCGATTGATACGGCAGCAGCTCGGGGCTGTTTGAAGTTGATCCAGTCCGGTGCAGGCATGATTTTAAGTATTGAAGAATTATTGGAACAACTGGGGACGCCAGTGGCTTTAAATACTGGGGTAGCTCAGACAGATCCAGGGGGACACCTTGAAGGCAGTGAACGTCTGATCTGGCAACACCTCAATCATGAGCCCATCTCCCTCGACTCCCTGGCGCAGCTGACCCACCTAGACATTCAGACGCTTTCCAGTTCTCTGTTGATGCTGGAGTTAGAGGGGTTGGTGATCCAGGTTCCCGGCTTGAGATATCAGCGTTCTGCAGGGTCCTACTAACTGCACACGTCACCAGATTTATAACTTGCTGGATCAGCTCGGTGACTGCCACATCAGCAACATGGGCTATAGAGGAGTTGTGTCAAACTGATAGGAGCAGAGGCAGGGGACGTCACAGATCTTGATTAAATAGACCCTAATTAAGATATGAGGAGAAAGGCATGACAGAAGCAACCACACCTGATATCAGGGATCTAATCCTGGCTCTGGACAAGAAAATTGACACCCAGTTTAGAGATCTGGATAAAAAATTAGATGCCATGGACAAGAAAATTGATGTCCAAAATGCAGAATTAAAGTCAGAGATCCAACGGGTAGAGTTAAGTTTAGAAAAGCAGATCAGCCTCAATGGTGCAGAGATTAAACGACTAGAAGAAAAGATGGATGGATTTGGAAAACGCCTGGATCAGCAGGAATTTATCAGCCGTGGAGCGATCATTACCCTGCTGGCAGGGGTGGCCACTGGATTTATCAGATACCTTTTCTTCCCCAGCTAGATCAGCGAACACCCTATGTCTACTCCAACTCTCTCACCCCAGCTAGTTAAACGAAGGGAAACTATTCTCAGTATTGCTCGAACCTACGGAGCCTCGAATGTCCGTATATTTGGCTCGGTGGCTAGACAGGTTGATCAAACATACACATATCGCAATCAGACATCAGATGGAAGAGATCAGCAGACTCAAATTCCTCTCTAACCAGAAAAGTAGCTTCGGTAATCTCACGAGTCATACCTGAGGCCAGTTGAGGAGCAAAAGATTCAATCCCAGTTTTTTCAATCGCAGTTTTTTCTGGGGCTGGATCTGTCGCTGGCAACGATCCTACAGGCGGGAGCAGAGGGATAGAGACTGGGCAGTTATCTCCGAAAGGGTAGGTTGAGAGCAGATCCCGATGGAGTATTGCCATGACCATGTCTCAGGTGAGTCGCTGGCTCCCTCAAGCCCTGGTGGGAGGAGGGATCCTGGTGGTTTTACTCAGTACCAATCCCTTTCGCTTCGTCGAAAACGGACAGAATCTGGTGGTCTTTTCCTGGTTCAGTGGCGTGCAGTCCAGCCCCCTGCAACCGGGGTTCCACGTGATCACGCCTGTGGTCACTTCCACCTACCCCTTTGACATTAAAACCCGCGCCCTCACCTGGAAGGATCAGGATGCCACCGCCTATGGTCCGCGCCTGGTGTCTCTCTCCCGCGATGGCCAGGTGATCCGCTCGGAGGTAACGCTGCAATTCCGGGTCTCGGATCCAGCGCGTGTGTTTACCGTGTTGGGGCCGGATCCCATCTATGAAGATCGAATTGCCCCGATTGTGCGCTCGGTGATTGCCTCAGAAACCGCCGCCTTTTCGGCCCAGGCCCTCTATTCCACCGAACGACCCGTGCTGCAGGCCCAGATCCGGGAGCGGCTCTCCACCTATTTGCAGGAGTTTGGCATCACCGTGATTGATTTGCTCTTGCGGGATGTGACTTTTGATCCCGATTTTGTGGCAGCGATTGAGGCCAAAACCATTGCTGAGAACCAGCTGGCCCAGAAGGAGTTTGAAATTGAAGAAGCCCGCCAGAATGCCCGGTCTACCGTAGCGGCAGCACAAGGGGAAGCTGGACGTCTGGAGGCCAAGGCCGATGCCCTCAACCAGAACCCTGAATACCTGAATGTTGTCAAATCTGGCGTTCTGGGGGACACCCTGGACACCTTGATCACTGAGTAATTTTTATCAGGAAGGTGATATGGATACCTCTCGCAAATTAGTCTTCCCCATTGCCCTGGCCGGTCTGGCAGTAGCCTCTCTGATCGGGGCTCGTTCCTGCCTCTACGTCACCCCTCCGGGCCAAGCCACGGTGATCTTTAACTCAATTCGGGGTCTGCAGCGGGATCAGATTAGGGAACCTGGGGTGATTGTGATCACACCGTTTGTAGATCTGCCCGTCACCTACGACATGCGCACCAAGGTCTGGCAGTTTACGAATGAACCCTCTGTCAATCAGGCGGGGGCTGCCATTACTGTCAACTCTGCCGATGGTCAGGCTTTTTCAATTGATGTTTACATTGCGCTCCGTCCCAACGAAGCCAACCTTGATGATCTGCATGCTGAGATCGGAGAGAACTATATGGATACCGTGGTGGTGCCGGTGGCAAGATCCAAGATTCGGGATATCTCCGCCGAGTTTGATTCGGAAGATTTTTACCGTCAGGATCGTCGCACCGAGATTGAGGAGCGAGCCGCTGAGTTGATCCGCGAGGAGATGCCCACTGCAGTGGATGATCCAGAAACACCACTTATCATCATCGAAGGCGTTTTCTTAGGCACCCCCAACTTCCCAGATGCCCTCAAGGAGTCGATTGAGCGCAAGCAGGTGGCCTCGATTACAGCCCAGACTGCGGCGGTGCGAGCCGAGATCCAGGCCAAGGAAACGGAACGGCTGTTGATCCTGGCGGAAGCGGATCAGGAAGCAATTGAGCTGCAGGGACAGGCGGCGGCCATCAACGCTCAGCTGGCGGATTTGCTCTTCTATGAGCGGCTGCAGGAACGGATCCGGCAGGCTCAGCAGGCTGGGAGAACCCCTCCTCTGCGGGTGATCCGTCTGGAAAATAATCAGTCCACGGTGTTTCTCAATGTGGAGCCGCAGCAGGCCGCCGCCTTACAGGGAGGCAGCCAGTAGTCCCCTCAGGATGGATCCCGATCCAGGCGTTTGCGCACCCGGTCCCGCACTTTGTCCTGAGCCTTGCCCTCAATGCGAAACAGAAAAACCGCTAGGGCCAGGATGCCGACTTGTAAGGCCAGATTGGGCAGGGTGGTCTCCAGATCTCGTCCCGCCAGGGCCCGCATGCCAAAGACAAAAGCACCCAACCCACAGGAGGTGCCCACGGCCAGGTAGACAAACTTGCGCAGCCCACGGTACGGAGCCGCCAGTTCTGAAGTCAGGCGAACCCGATCAGCACTCGAGAGGGGACGACGGGGATCCAGCGGCATAGCAAGCAGGAAATCAGTCCCTTTATTGTGGCATCTGGAGGCGATCCAGCCGTAGTTGGTGCCTGGGGGTGAAAAGTCGGGTGAAAGCCATGAGCACAACTCCCAGGGTCCCAAGGGCAGTGCCGGAGACGATCATGAACACGATCACGATCTGGTAGCGTACTGCTTCACTGGGTTCCGCACCCGCCAGGATCTGGCCAGTCATCATGCCGGGCAAACTCACCAGACCCATCACCACCATGGAGTTAATGCTGGGGATCATGCCGGTGCGCAGGGCATTCTGGATCTGGGCGTGGGCTGCTTCCCAGCGGGTGGCCCCAAGGGCCAAAAGGGCCTCGATCTCATCCTGATGCACCACCAGCGATTCGGTGAAGGCATTTAAACCCAGGGAAATACCGTTGAGGGTGTTGCCCAGAACCATCCCCAGCAGCGGAATCAAATATTGAGGGTTGTACCAGGGATCCACCTGCAGAATCAGCACCAGCGAGAGACCACACACCAAACCGGAGGAGACCAGGATCGAGAGAATACTCTGGCGATAGATCCCCAGAAACCGCCTTGGAATCCTGTTGACTCCGGCAATACCCGCAACAGTGGCCATAATCAGAGCAATAGTCAGGATCAAAGGGGGCGAGGGGATCTGAAAGAGCCATTGCAACAGGTATCCCACCAGCAGCAGTTGCACGACCATGCGCAGTGAGGCCATCCCCAGCGACCGTTCTAACCGCAGTCCCATGCACCAGGACAGAAGCAGATTGATCAACAACAACAGTGCCGAGCCCAGCAGTTGCCAGTTACTGATCAAGAGATAGGAGGTCTCAGTCATGATTGGATTTATGAAGGAGCAGAGAAGTGTTGCACACCCGATGCAGCTGATCCGACTGATGGCTGGTCCAGATGCAGACCCGTTGCTCAGCAGCCTGAACCCAGGTCTGGAGTAGAGATTCCACCCTCAGTGCCGTTGCAGCATCCAGGGAGGCAGTGGGTTCATCCAGCAGTAACACATGCGGATCCAGCTGCAGGCTTCTGAGCAGATTGAGCAGCTGACGCTCTCCACCTGAAAGGGTTGCCCCTGGCTGCTCTAGAAAGTGACTGGGGTAGTGAAGCTGCTCCAGATAGGCCAGAATTTTTTCGCGGTCATAGAGCCTGGATTGATGGATCTGCAGTTGCCAGACCCGTTTCAGGTTGTCCTCCACGGTTCCCGCAAAGATGGCAGGCCGTTGACTCAGGTACATAATCTGGCGGCGGTACTCCGGCATGGACCAGTCCTGTTGTGCTTTCCCCAGCAGCAGGATCGATCCGGCGGCAACCTCATCCAATCCCGCCAGGGAGCGTAGAAGTAGGGTTTTACCAGATCCCGAAGCCCCCATGAGGGCAAGACTACAGCCACTGGGCAGACTGAAACTGATCCCCTGCCAGAGCCAGTGCTGGTCGAGTTTTCGGCCCAGGTGCTGCACCTCAAGGATGGGGAGAATCTGGCTCATGGTTGAATAGAACGTGGATGTGGATCTCGTCCTGGCTGAGCATCCTATCGTTTCTGACACTTTTTACCGCAGGATAATCGTGGTTCGCCCCCAACGCTGGTTGATTCCAACTCCAGATCCGCAGCAGGCCCAGCACCTGGCTGAACAGGTTGATCTTTCTCCTCTCCTCACCCAGGTTCTCCTGAATCGCGGCATCTCAACCCTGCAAGAAGCTCAACTCTATCTGGATCCAACGCCCTGGGAGTTACCCGATCCCCTGCAGGATTTTCCTGATCTGCAAGCCAGTGTGGATCGGTTACAGCAGGCCATCCAGAAGCAAGAGCAGGTGGCCATCTGTGGAGACTACGACGCCGATGGTATGACCAGCACCGCCCTGTTACTGCGCACCCTGCGTCACTTTCAGGTCCAGGTGAGCTACGACATCCCCAGTCGCCTCACGGAAGGCTACGGCATTAACGAGCGCATGGTTCAGGATCTGGCGGACCAGGGGGTTAGCCTGATCATCACCGTTGACAACGGGATCTCTGCCCATGCCGCCATTGCCCTGGCCAAAGCGCTGGGGTTGAGTGTGCTGATTACCGATCATCATGATCTGCCCCCCGAGCTACCCGCCGCCGATGCCATCCTCAATCCCAAGCTGATCCGCGAAGATTCCCCCTACCGCGGTGCTGGCGGGGGTGGGGGTGGCCTACCTGCTGGCCTGCTGTCTGGGGCAACCGAACTGGGGGATGAGAGCCTGCAGCCGATCCTGCTGGAGTTAATGACGCTGGGCACCATTGCCGACATGGCTCCCCTGACGGGGGTGAACCGTTATTGGGTGAAACAGGGGTTACAACGGTTGCCCCACTCCCAGATCCTGGGGATCCAGGCCCTGATGGCGGTGACGGGCTTAGGAGGGCAGGAGGATCGCAGTTTGCAGCCGGAGGCGATTGGCTTTGGTCTGGGTCCCCGCATCAATGCGGTCGGTCGTCTGGCTCAACCGCGGGTGGTGATCGAGCTACTGACCACCGAGGATCCAGAAGAGGCCATGACGCGGGCCCAGGAGTGTGAGCAGCTGAATAAAGAACGGCAGCGACTCTGCCAGGAGATTGAGGCGGCGGCCCTGCAGCAGATTGCAGAACAAGCAGCGGATCTGGGCCAGGAACGGGTGCTGACGGTACTGGGGGAAGACTGGCACCACGGGGTGATCGGTATCGTGGCCTCCCGTCTGCTAGAGCGGTTTGGGGCTCCCGTGTTCATCGGCTCCCGCGCCGAGGAGGAGATCCGCGGATCAGTGCGAGGAATTCCCGAGTTCAACGTCTTTGCAGCCCTAGAGGCCTGTCAGGATCTGTTCCTCAAATACGGGGGCCATCCGGCAGCAGGTGGCTTCAGCATGGAGGCCCAGCACTGGCCCCAGTTGTGCGAACGGCTGCAAACCCATGCCCGCAGTCTTCTGACTCCGGATCAGATTCAGCCCCTGGTGGAAGTGGATGTGGAGACCCGCCTGGAGGAGATGACTCTGGATCTGTTCCAGCAAATTCAGCGGCTACAACCCTGTGGAGTGGGCAACCGCGAACCGATCTTCTGGAGCCGCGATCTGCAGGTGACCCGGCAGCGGGTGATCGGCAAGGATCAGACCCACCTCAAGGTGCAGGTGCAACAGGGAGGACGGCCCATCAATGCGGTGGCCTGGCGAGGAGCCCAGGATTATCCCTGGCCGGAACGGGTGGATCTGGCCTACGTGCTCAAGGCCAATGAATGGCGAGGAGAGATTGAGATGGAACTGGAGGTGAAAGGGGTTCGGCCCAGTCGCCTCCGCCCCCACCCAGCTGCCGTTGCAGGTGCAGAAACAGCCCACTCCCCCCCCCTGATCCTGACAATCACCGCGAAAAACCCACTCTGGAACTGATCTTCCGGCCCTCCCCCCCATTCCTCATGCCCTGGAGTGGCAGCCCCTCTTTCGCCTCTCGGATCTCCTGCCTGAATGCTGCGGATCCGCCCTGATCTATGGCTATCGGCGCCCCCACATCGAATCTGGAAAGCAGCTGCAGCTCTACTACGATCGGCCCCAGCCCGGTCATGCCTATGACTATGTGTTTCTCTGGAGCTGGCCCCCGTCCCTCACCCACCTTAGCTGGCTCTTAGCCTCCACATCTCCCACCGGATCCAGTCTGCAGGTGTATGTGCACCGCCAGGTGGTGCCCCTCGTATCGGCGGACATCCTGCGCCGCCAGCTGCGCACCCATCTGGAGAGCAACCCACAGGTGGATCTGCTGCGCCTCACCCAGCAATGGTGGCTCTCTCCGGCGGTGGTGGTGGCAGGGTTGCGAGCGCTGGGCTACACTTGCGCCGATTTCGATTCCACCGGCAGCCTGGCCGAAGAGCTAGGGCAGATGGAACCCTGGTACAGTGCGCCCTGGTCCACAGTGGCTGCCCAGCTGGAGGAACTCCACAGCCTTTAGGATAGAAATCCTCACACCCGTGGTTCCCTTTGCTTGCATGGATAGGATTGCCGCCTGCGAACGTCTCCTCCGGCTTCTGGATCACCATCTTTTTGCCTCAGGGAAAGACATGCCTGTGTTATCTCCCCTCAGCCCTGCTCAACTGCGGGAGAAGATCCCCCTGAGGTTGCCGCCGGAAGGCATCTCCCTGGAGGAGCTACAGGATCTGATCGGGCTCTATCTTGATTACACAGTGAACACCGCCCATCCCCTGTACCTGAATCAACTCTGGGGAGGTGTAGATCTGCCCTGTGTCTGGGGAGATCTGGTCACCAGTGTCACCAACACCTCGATGTTCACCTACGAAGTCGCTCCGGTTGCCACCCTGATCGAGCAGGAGCTGATCCGCAAGATGGGATCATTGGTGGGCTTTGGGCAGGTGGAGGGACAGTTCACCACAGGCGGCAGTAACGGTAATCTCATGGCGATGGCCATGGCCCGCTATCGCAAAGATCCCGACGGCAAAAGCCAGGGCATGCGGCAACACCGTCCGCTGGTGGCGCTGGTGTCGGCAGAAGCCCACTATTCCTTTGAGCAGGCCGCCCATCTGCTGGGGCTGGGCACCGATCACCTCTGGAGAATTCCCACCGATCCCCAGGGTCGCATGGTGGTGGCAGAGGCAGAACGGCTGATCCGGCAGGCAAAAGCTGGGGGGGCCTGTCCTTTTTTTCTGGCGGCCACCGCAGGAACGACCGTTCAGGGGGCCTTCGATCTCCTCCCCCCTCTCACCCAGCTAGCCCACCAAGAGGATCTGTGGCTGCACGTGGATGGCGCCTGGGGAAGTAGTGTCCTGCTCAGTCCTAACCATCGTCATCTGCTGCAGGGGGTGGAACAGGCGGATTCTCTGGTGTGGGATGCCCACAAGATGATGGGGATGACCCTCCCCTGTTCGGTATTGTTGATTAATGGTGATCATCAGGGCCTGATGACCAAGACCTTTGCCAGCGGAGGGCGCTCCTACCTGTTTCATGAAACGGCAGATCCTGCCTTTGATCTGGGCCTGGGCAGCATGCACTGTGGCCGCCGCGTCGATGCCCTCAAGCTCTGGCTCACCTGGAAACATCTGGGGGACAGAGGCTGGGCCGAGCGCATTGATCGCTATTTTCAGCTGGCCCAGCAGGCGGAAACCTGGATCCAGTCCTCCCCCCATCTGCAGTTGGTGACACCCCGGCAGTCCCTGAACCTCTGTTTTCAGTACGTTCCTGAAGATCCCAGTCTGGATCGAAATCAACTGGTCCTGGAGATTCGTCAACGCTTGCTGCAGGAGGGGATTGCCATGGTGAACTATGCTCAGATCGTTTCCCAGACGGTGTTTCGGCTGGTCCTCTGCAACAATCAAACCCAGCCCGACGATCTGGACCGCTTTTTCACTCATCTGGTCCGCATCGGTCATGAGCTGGAGATCCAGACCAGACCCGCTAGGCTGTAGGCTGAAAGAGTGAACCTCTGGGGAGACCAACCACATGGAAGCCCAACTGAACAACTTTCTTCGCAACATCAGTGGCTGGACCCGCAAAGCCACGATCCAGACACGGGACACCTTTTCGGACATTGATTGGGGTAATCTAAAGCTGCTCTGGATCAAAACCCAGGTCATTCTGGGAGACAGTTGGGGAGCCATGATCAAGGGTCCACGGGATCGCGCCTGAACAACCCTGGCTGAGACAAGCACTTCAAATCTCCATTATGGATAAACCACGCATATTCTCTGGGATTCAGCCCTCCGGGGATCTACATATGGGCAATTATCTGGGGGCAATCCAGACCTGGGTGGCGGAGCAGGAAAAGTATGAGAACTACTTCTGCATCGTCGATCAACATGCCATGACGGTGCCTTACGATCCGCAGCAGCTGGCGGCCCGAACCCAGGAGGTGTTTGCCCTCTATCTGGCCTGTGGTCTCAACCCGGATCATTGTGTTTTATTCGTCCAGTCTCATGTTCCTGCCCACACGGAGCTGGCCTGGTTGTTTAACACCTTTACCCCCATGAACTGGTGTGAACGCATGATCCAGTACAAAGAAAAAAAGGACAAGGTGGGGGAAGAGGCCAGCGTGGGATTATTCAGCTATCCGGTGCTGCAGGCTGCCGATATACTTCTCTACCAGCCCCGCTATGTGCCGGTGGGGGAGGATCAGCGCCAGCACATCGAACTCTGTCGCGATATTGCCCGCCGCTTTAACGACCGTTTTGGGGAGCTGTTTACCATCCCAGAGGCTCTGATCCGCACGCAGGGGGCCCGAGTCATGAGCTTGACGGACGGCAACAAAAAGATGTCGAAGTCCGATCCCTCCCCCCAGAGCCGGATCAACCTGCTGGACAGCCCCGAAGAAATTCAGAAGAAGATCAAAAAATGCAAGACGGATCCGGTGCGGGGCCTGACATTCGATGATCCAGAGCGTCCAGAAGCCCACAACTTGCTCACCCTCTACCAGCTCCTCTCCCAGCAAAACAAAGCGGATGTGGCTCGCGAATGCGCGGAGATGGGGTGGGGACAGTTTAAGCCCCTGTTGACCGAAGTGGTGATCAACTCCCTGCAAGCGATTCAGCAGCGCTATCAGGACCTACGGCAGGAGCCGGACAAGTTGCAGCATCTGATCCGTGAGCACGCCAAACGCGCCCATGCTCGAGCCAGCAGTACCCTCCAGAACGTGAGGGACCTCATGGGTCTGTTGTCTCCATAACAACTCTCCCGAAAAATCCACCGATCCGCTTGTGATCGGGACACACCTATGTCTACACTCAATGTGCTGCTTAACATGGGAACACAAACCCTGGCAAGGACAGGGGGCAGCCTTGAGCCAGGCTATTTTGCAGCCACAGCCCTTGGAGAGGAGAGGTGCAGTTTGTTCCCTCAGAGTGTCGAGCGTTTCCTGGAGACTGAGTCTAACCATGCCTAAAATTATTGTCACCGATCCTATTGACAGCGCAGGAATTGACATCCTCTCCCAGGTGGCCCACGTGGATGTGCGGATCAAACTGCCCCCAGAGGAGCTGATTGCAGCCATCCCCGACTACGATGCGATTATGGTGCGCTCCGGCACACGGGTCACCCGCGAGGTCATTGAGGCTGGCACCAAGTTAAAGATCATTGGCCGAGCTGGGGTAGGTGTAGACAACATTGATGTTCCAGCCGCCACTAAGGCGGGCATCCTGGTCGTCAATTCTCCAGAAGGCAACACGATTGCCGCCGCAGAACACGCTGTCACTCTGATGATGGGCCTCTCTCGGCATGTGGCAGATGCAAACACCTCCCTAAAGTCAGGTCAGTGGCAGCGACAGCAGTTTGTGGGTGTGGAGGTTTACAAAAAGACCCTGGGGGTGGTTGGCCTGGGCCGGATCGGGTCCCATGTGGCTCATATCGCCGCCGCCATGGGCATGAAGATCCTGGCTTATGATCCCTATCTTTCCCTGGAGCGAGCCCAGCAGCTGGGAGCTCGGTTGGTAGACTTTAACACTTTGCTGCAGGAGTCAGACTACGTCACCCTCCATATTCCCAAAACCCTAGAAACCACCAACCTGTTTAATGCCGAAGCCTTCAAACTCATGAAACCCACCGCCCGTCTGATCAACTGTGCGCGGGGCGGGTTAATCGATGAAGCAGCTCTCTGTGAGGCCATTAAGGCAGGCGAGATTGCAGGAGCAGCTCTGGATGTGTTTGCCAGTGAACCGCTGACGGATTCTCCCCTCTTCCAGATGGGCAAAGAGGTGTTGATCACCCCTCACCTGGGGGCTTCCACAGAAGAGGCTCAAACCAACGTGGCGGTGGACGTGGCAGAACAGATCCGGGATGTGCTGTTGGGCTTACCAGCCCGCTCGGCGGTGAATATCCCCGGTCTGCAGCCCGAAGTCCTGGAGAAACTGAAACCCTATCTGGATCTGGCAGAGCTGCTCGGCAATATGGTGGGTCAGCTGGCGGGAGACCGCGTCGATCAGCTGGAGATCCGCATGCAGGGAGAACTGGCGGAACGGGATGGCCAGCCCATGATCATTGCTGCCCTCAAGGGACTGCTGACTCTGGCCCTGCAGGAGCGGGTCAACTATGTCAATGCCTCCCTAGAGGCCAAGGAGCGGGGCATTCGCGTCGTGGAAACTCGGGATCCTTCCTCGCGGGATTATGCCGGATCGATTCATCTGGCTGCCCATGGACCCAATGGCAAACGCTCGGTAACGGGGGCTCTGATTGGGGAACGGGAGGTGCGGGTGACAGAAATTGATGGCTTTCCCATTAACGTTCCCCCCTCCACCAACATGCTGATGACCCTGCACCGCGACATGCCCGGCCTGATCGGCAAGATCGGAACCCTGCTGGGCACCTACAATGTCAACATTGCCAGTATGCAGGTGGGCCGCAAGCATGTGCGTGGAGACGCTGTCATGGTCCTGAGCCTAGATGACCCCCTACCCGATGGCATTTTGGAGGAAGTCTTGAAGGAACCGGGCATCCGTGATGCCTTTGTGGTCAACCTGTGAGAACTCTCTCCAGAGAGCCTGGACTGGAGATGCAGCAACAGCCTCAAGATCTGTGGTAACTCGCCTGGTGAAGACGGGGATCAGGGCTCCAGAGCCTATTCAGGCCCAGAGGGTCCTGGTTGTCAAAGCTGGCAGGGGTAGTTACGATCAAGTCTACTGGCTGGAGGCAGACGCAATGATTGAGATGCATGTTGCCGGAATTGCGGTGGATGCTGCAAACCAGAGCCCTATCATCATTCTGCGTGACACCTATGAACGGAGAGCGCTACCCATCTGGGTTGGGCGTGCTGAGGCCAATGCCATCCTCCAGGCTCTAGAAGATCACAAACCTGCGCGTCCGATGACTCATGATCTGATCCTCAGCTCCTGGGAGACCTGGGGAATCAAGGTGGAACGCATTGTCATTCACGCCCTCATGGACAACACCTTTTATGCGGTTCTCACCACCATCAATGGAGAGAAAAAGCAGGAGATCGATTGCCGCCCCAGTGATGCGATCGCGATTGCCTTGCGGGCTAATGTCCCCATCTGGACAGTTGAGGAAGTCATTGCAGAAGCATCCCTCCCCATGAATCAGGACGCCGATGAAGCGGAACGGGAGGAGTTTCACAACTTTCTGGAAAATGTCAACCCCAGTGACTTTATCAAGAGCCGTTCTGGTCTGGATGTCCCCCCCGAAAGTTAGGTCTGTGGTTTACTCCTGATCCGGCTCCGGTTGCAGGGAACGGTTGCGACAGATCCCCAGCTCAGGCTGCAAACGACAAACATAGGTCAGATCAGGGGGCGAGTCCGGATCGAGAGTTGGCACCTGTAACGGGGTCTGACGGGGGATCGGAGAAGGGCTGGGGGTCGGGGTGGGCGGGCTGTGGATGGAGGTGGGAAAACAGGAGTGGGCAGAGGAGAAGGAATGCGGCGAGGAGGCTGATAGACCCGCTGATAAAGACTGACCGCCTCTCCTAACTCCGTAGATCCAGCGGCTAAACGGGTAAGGGCTTGACGGCTAGTTTCCGGATCTTGGGTCCGTTGCAGTTGCTGCAGCGCCTGGCGATAGTCTTCCCACGCTGAAGTTTCCTGAGGCAAAGAGGTTCTGGCTTCCTCGACAATATCCAGGGCCGTGGTCCAGTTACCTCTGCTGATCGCCAGGCTCAACCGTGAGAGGTAGGCCCCCACAATTCTCTCCATAGAGGGGGAAAGGGGCACGGCTTGCGGAGACTCCAGATTTTCCTGCAGGTACTGGCGATACCTCAGTAATTCCTCCCGATCCTCAGGAAACTCAGCCAACATCAGATCTAGCAACTCAATGGCACTCACCCAATCTCCTTCGCGGACGGCACGCCGCCGCTGACGCTCATATAACTCCCGTAATGTCAGGGTGGGGCTCGGAGACGGCTGCAAACTCAAGTCAATCTCCCCCCGAAAGGAGTGCTGACGCTGAAAAACCCAGATCAAGCCGGGGCTGCAAAGGATCAGCACCCCCATGAATACCAGCGTTCGCCATAGGCGGGACTGGGGGGATGGTGGCGCGGAAACCCAGATACGGAGAAGCGAGGATCCTGGAGCTGCTGAGTTACTTCGGTCTGCGACTGACCAGAATCCGTTGTTGACCTGGCTGTCGCAGCCAAACTGTCTGCTGGTTCCGAAGCGGTTGCCCTTGTTTCGGGGGAAGAATCAGCGGCAACAGGGGCAGGAAAGAGAGAAGGAGGTCCTGCAGTCTCCTCAGCCTCAGGGTGCAGCGCTGCAAAGAGCCGCAGACTGAGTTGCTCCATCGTGGCGGGACGCTGCTCCGGATCCTTAGATAGGCAGCTCATAATCACCGCCTCCACCGCCGTTGAAACCGCATGGGGCAGAAGGTGCTGCTGCATGGGCAAGGGATCGAGATGGTTGTGGGCTTCAATCCAGGCCCAGATGGAATCGGTCTCCGGCTGCAGGGGCAGGTGACCCGTTAACATTTCGTAGAGAACGATGCCGAGGGAGTAGATATCGGAGCGGGCATCCAACTTTTTACCCCGCAACTGCTCTGGGGAGGCATACATGGGAGAACCCACAAAGCCAAGCTGCTCAGTGCCTAGCGAGAGGCTCATGTCACCGATGATCTTGGCCACCCCAAAATCCAGGATCTTGATCGTTTCATCCGTCCGTCCCAGGGCCGGATCCGTAAGTACAAAGATATTACTGGGCTTAATATCGCGGTGAATCACACCCTTGATGGTCTGATCTTCCAGCTGAGCCTCAAACCCATGGGCATAATGCAACCCGGCACAGAGCTGGCGGGCCAGTCGGACCACGCGCCCCACCGGCAGAGACTGTCGTTGTTTTAAAATCTCAGTTAAACTCTGCCCCTGCAAGGGAGGAGAGCCCAGATACTCCATCACCAGGAAAGGTGCATCCCGATCCAGGCCGTAATCATGAACCTTAATAATATTAGGATGATCCCCCAGCAGGGCACTAATGCGGGCCTCTTCCTGAAAACGGCGACGCAACTGTTGATGCAAGTCCTGAGATCCGATCAAACGTGGGTGCAGCAGCTTGATCGCTACCACACGGCTAAACATCTGCAGGTCAACCGCCTGATAAACTTCCCCCATGCCTCCCGCACTGATGAGATGGGTAAGTTGATAGCGATCTTTGATCAAACGCCCAATCTCAGGCTGAGACATACTGGTGCCCATCCAGGAGCAGAGGTTCTAGTTGAGTGTAAGCGATGCACCCCCTCTCCAGCACAACCGATGACCGCAGTCTTCCTTGAGAGAACTGCTGACCTGCAGCCCTGATCAGGAATCGGACTCATGCCATCAAGGGCCTCTTACTATAGTAAAAATACAGTCCTGGTAGACCCGACCCACAGAGAAGATGTGCATGTCGATTCCAGCACCCAGTGAGCATTTTGCGGACCCATCCCCGCCACAGTCAACAACTCCAACCGTGGAACAGGCTCACATTTGTGCCTTTCAGGACATGGTTGAACATGCCACTGACATCATTTCTCGCTTTGATCGCAATTACCGCCATGTGTATATCAGTCCTACAGTTGAGCGCGTCTCCGGTTTCTCCCCCCGCCAGTTTATGGGCCGCACGCTAGCGGAAAGCCCGACTCCCACCTTTGCCGCTCAGGCCTGGCAATCTGCACTGGAGCAGACCTTTGTCACAGGGGATCCGCAACAAACTGAGGTCAGTTTTGTGGATGGCAAGGGTCAGTTAACTCACGCATTTCAATCCAATTTTATTCCTGAGTTCGGCGAGGAGCAGCAAGTCCACAGTGTGCTGGTGATCAGCCGCAATATCACCAACCTGAAACAGGTGGAAGCCAACCTCCGACAAAGTGAGGCTCGCTATCGGGCCCTGCTGGAGGCGATTCCAGATGCGGTTGCCCAAACTAACGATGAGGGGGATTATCTGTTTTACAAACCCTCTGCCCTGGTGAAAACGTATGAACTGGATCAGGATCGCCTGGGGCATAATCTGCGGGAATATTTAGCACCGGAGGTGGCAGAAGCAGCGATCCAGCACCTGCAGCGGGCGTTAGCAGAGCAGAAACTCCAGACCTTTGAGTACAGTGTCGAAGTGGATCAGGTGCGGCGGTATCGTGAGGCTCGTTCGATTCCCTACGGAGAACATGAGGTTTTGAGCCTAGTCCGCGATGTTACCGATCGCAAGCAAGCAGAGGCGGATCTGGAACAAGCGCTCCGCCAGGCGAAAGCCGCAAATCAAGCCAAAAGTCAGTTTCTGGCCAACATGAGCCATGAGTTGCGTACCCCTCTGAGCGCGATTCTTGGTTTTGCCCAACTGCTGGCCAGCCGCGCCACCCTCAGTACAGAAGAGCAGGAATACCTGCGGATCATCCGCCGCAATGGCGAACACCTGTTGACCTTGATCAGCGATATTTTAGAGATGTCACGCATTGAAACAGGACAGGAGTCGCTGCAGACGGGCGAATTTAATCTGTGCAGGTTGGCGGGTGATCTGGTTGATCTCTTCACTTTGCAGGCCCAGAATCGGGGCATTGAGGTCCAGGCCCATCTGGCGTCCGATTTACCGCAGTGGGTTGATGCAGATCAGCTGAAGCTGCGTCAGATCCTGCTGAATCTGTTCAGCCACGCATTGGATCGCGCCCCACAAGGCCAGATCACCCTCAGGATTTCAGTTCTGCCGCCACTCAAGGAAGCAGCGTCCCCCCGCCTCTCCATTACCATTAAAGACACTGGCCCAGGTATGACAGAGGCGGAGATGACAGCATTTCTACAGCTGGATCCGGATCCACCAGCAGCACCGCAACAGGAGCATCGGCTCAGTCTCAGCCTGCGGTACTTGCAACTCATGGGAGGACAGCTCACCCTCACCAGTGAATGGGGCCAGGGCTCCTGTTTCTCCCTTTTGATTCCGATTCAGGTGCTGCCCGATCCCGCAGAATTCTCCGCTTCGGAGGAACCCACTTTTGCCTTCTCCCCTCCCCAGCTCCCCGTTCTACTCGCGGCTCTCGCTCACCTCTCTATTGAAGATCTGAAGCAGCTGCACCAAGCTGCCCTGGAAGCCAACCCTCAGCGCACTAGGGCAGTTCTGGAAACCCTGACCCAGCTTTCTCCCCTGGCGCAGCAGATCTTGACAGAATGGATCGAAAGCTATCAGTTTGATTCGATTATCGGCCTGATCGAGAAGTTGCCGTCATGACCCCCTCCTCACCCCCCTCTATCCTGGTGGTGGATGATCAACTAGAAAATCTGAAACTGCTTGCGTCTTTTCTGACCCTTCACCATTACGAGGTACGGGCGGTTACCAGCGGCAAAGCGGCACTCAACACCGTCCAGGCGATGCCCCCTGATCTAATCCTGTTGGACATTATGATGCCAGATCTGGATGGGTATCAGGTGTGTCAGATCTTAAAACAGGATCCCCTGACCCGTGAGATTCCGGTGCTGTTTATTAGCGCTATCACAGAAACCGCAGACAAAGTCAAAGCCTTTGAAGTGGGGGGTGTTGACTATGTCACGAAGCCCTTTCAAATGACTGAAGTCCTGGCGCGTGTGAAAACTCACCTGGTCCTATCCCGCCAGCGCAAAGATATTGCCGTTCTGCAGCGCCTCAATTTACTCAAGGATATTTTTGTCAGTACGATTTCTCATGAGCTCCGCACCCCGCTCACCAACATGCGGATGGCCCTGCAGATGCTGGCCTTGGCCCCGCTACCGGAGAAATTTCAGCGCTATCGCCAGATCTTAGAAACTGAATGCCAGCATGAAATTGAACTCATTGAGGATCTCTTAAAACTCCAGGAGCAGGAAACCCTGATCTTCAACCGCCAGCGTCAGACTATCGTGATTGCCGACTGGCTGCCTCCTCTTCTGCAGCAACTCCAACCCAGCTTTGCTCAACAGCATATCCATTTGCAGACCTCAATGACGGAGCCCCTACCTTTGCTCGCCACCGATCCGTTCTACCTGAATCGCTCCCTGACGGAACTGTTGCTCAATGCTTGCTACCACACAGCTGTGGGCGAATCTGTCCAACTTCATGTCTTTTCCCTATCAGAAGCGGAGCTCTCTACTTTATTTCCACCTCTACAGCGGGAGGGAGAGGTGCAGAGTCGGGGGGGCATTTGTTTCCGGATCTCCAATCCAGGCGAGATTCCAACCGAAGAGATACCCTACATTTTTGATAAGTTCCACCGTATTCCTAAAAAGGATCTCTGGCAAAACCGTGGCATGGGGTTGGGATTGGCAGTCGTCAAACATTTGATCCGAGAGATGGAGGGAGCAATCGGGGTCGGGTGCCGGGAGGGCTGGGTGCATTTTGCGATCTGGATTCCCTTGACGACTTCTGTTTCCGAGGCAAGTGTAGGATAACGGTGGCCGTCTCCATTCCTGCTGTTCTATGCCGCAAAAACTGTTATTTGTCTGTTTGGGAAACATCTGTCGCTCTCCCGCTGCCGAGAACATCATGGATCATCTGATTCGGGAGTCTCAACCCTCGCTGGAGATCATTTGTGACTCGGCGGGCACCAGTGCTTACCACGTCGGTAGCCCTCCCGATCGGCGGATGCAGGCAACCGCCCACACCTACGGACTGCAGCTGCGGGGACAGGCCCGTCAGATTCAGGTTCAGGATCTGCAGGAGTTTGATCTGATTCTGGCGATGGACCGCGAAAACTACCGCAATATTCTGGCTCTGGATCCCCAGGGGACCCACCACCCCAAGATCAAGATGATCTGTGAGTACTGTACCGATCACGCTGATCAAGAGGTGCCCGATCCCTACTATGGGGGCGAGGCCGGTTTTCATTACGTCTTTAATCTGCTGACCGATGCCTGTCAAGGGCTCCTGCAGTCTCTGGAAGACACTCAGCGATGATCCAGCCCCCCCTCCTGGCACCAGGTGGCTCAGCACATCAGTGAGACCATGGGTGAACCCTTTACACCGGAGCAGCAGCTACCTCTAGGGGGAGGAAGCATTAACGCAGCCTATTGTCTAAGCAGTGGATCCCGCTCTTATTTTGTCAAATGGAACCAGGCCTCCCAGGCGGACATGTTTATGGCTGAAATGGAAGGACTACAGGAGCTGGCCAGGGCCGAGGCCATCCGCGTACCCCAAGCCATCTGCACTGGAACGGTGCAGGACCGAGCCTATCTGGTGCTGGAATATCTGCCCCTGGGCGCCGGAAAATCTGCTACGGCCCAGAAGCTGGGGGAACAGCTGGCCCAACTGCACCGCTACCCGGGTGCGGCCTTCGGCTGGCACCGCTCCAATACCATCGGTTCCACCCCCCAGATCAACACCTGGACTGAAAATTGGATTGACTTCTACCGCGAGCACCGCCTTCACTACCAGATCCGGCTGGCGGCAGGGCAGGGACATGGGGGCGCCTGGGTTTCCTCGGCGGAACAACTGCTGCAGCGTTTACCAGAATTCTTCCAGACCTATGATCCCCAACCTTCACTGCTGCACGGAGATCTCTGGGGTGGCAACTATGGCGCTGATGATCAGGGCAACCCGGTGATCTTTGATCCCGCCGTGTACTACGGAGATCGGGAGACCGATCTGGCCATGACCGAACTGTTTGGAGGCTTTCCCTCAGCTTTCTACCAGGCCTATCATGCCGCCTACCCTCTAGATCCAGGCTACCCCCGCCGCAAACCTCTTTACCAGCTCTACCATCTCCTCAATCACCTGAATCTGTTTGGTAGTGGCTATCTGGGTCAGGTGCAGGCAGCCATCCGCAGTGGCTTGAGGTAACCGAGTCACGCCTCCTCCCGCTCCTTGAGTTGCTCCAGGCAAAGCACCGCCTTTTCCAGGTTGCCGACCTTTAAGATCAATCGTCCCTTGTCTCCCTGGCGGGCAGAGCTGCCGTAGGCATAGTCAATATTGAGCTGGGCGTCAGCCAGGGCCTCGCTCACCCGCGCCAGTTGTCCCGGAGTATTGGGGATCTCGATGGAGAGCACTTCCGCCTCAATCACATAAAAGCCCTTCTGGACTAGAAGCTCTTTACAAAACACTGGATCACTGGTGATCAGCCGCACCACCGCCTGCTCAATCGTATCCAGGACCGAAATCGCCTCAATATCAATACCCTGATTGGCAATCACAGCAGCCACCGTTGCCAGGCGACCGGGTTGGTTTTCTAGAGGAATACTCAATTGACGACGCAGGGTGATTAGCATCCTGTCGTTCCCCTATCCGTAATGTGATTACTACCCTACCAGGACTTTTTCAGCTGGGGTCATCTCTGGTCCGGGACCGTTGCCTTTCTTAAGCTTGCCGCTGGAATGGGATCCCCTGGGGCATGATAGAGCCAAACCCTTGATCAGGCTGGCATGGAGATGAAGACTGATCTTCCCCTCAACAATATGACCATCCGCACTCTGCGTGAACGAGCTTACCTGCAATTTCTGCAGAAGTGGCGGCGGGAGGTGGTGCTTTTACGCCAACAGCGGATGGGCAATTATGGAGCCCTACTTGGGGATCTCACCTGCCGTTTCAATGCCCATTCTCCCTATCTGCGCTGTGCTGTGGATCCACTAGGTTCCTGTGAGGGCTGTCCCAGTTACGAACGGGAGGTGTCCGGGGCAGGGCAGTGCGTTCTCCATAGCGAAGCAAGACTTCAATCGCGGCCATGCGGTTTAACCAGGTGCTGATCCGGTAAGGATGTTGCAGAGCATCCAGACGCATCCAGTTGCTGAACTGCTGCTGGAAGGTTTGCATCGAGGACTGAGCCACCCGCAGACCCTCTGAACTGGGATTGGCGGCCAGGGCCTCCAGTGCTGCAGCTGTTTCCGCAACCGTTTGCAGCCATTGGGAGCGCTCCGGCTCAAAAATAGTGATCTCCTCCTGCTCCAGCAGAAACTCCCACTCCTGTTCCAGCACAGCAAATCGGGCCTGGGCTGCTAGAAACGGTTGACGGTAGGGCACCTGGGTCGAGGAAATGGAGGACTGGCGGAGGACTTCCTGCAATTCATCGGTAAGGTGACGAACGGCAAACAGGGCATAGCCACCCGTGGGCAGATCCCGCACCACCTGCATCTGATCCAGAAATTCTACCTTGGGCATCTCTAGCAGCTTTAAGCTAGGGAGAAAAAGAATGGGAGAGCGGCTGACAATATCCAGATTTGGCTCCACCATCTGGGCTAAACGGCGGGTATCAAGGGTGTAAGTCATGGGCACCAGCAGATCAATATCACCAGCGTTGATCCAGGTTTCCCAGTCCTGCTGTAACTTTTGCTGGCGCTCATTGTCAGGTAACGCGAAGACGGCAGCTGAGAGAATAACATCCGGATTCAAACGACGCACATTCCTGGCAGCTTCCTGCACAAACCCATTCACCTGATCGGTGCGGAATTGGGTCCACAACCCCCAGAGAGAGCGGTCCTCCACCGGATCCAGTTCCACCGGATCCACTCCGGTCAGGGTTTGAAATTGCTGGCGGGCCGCGGCCCCATAGCCAAAGGTGATCCGCCCTGCTGCGTTCTGGAAGGGGTAGCGGAGTATAGTCCAGATGAATCCCATCAACCCCATAGTCAACCAGCTCCTCAATCAGATCGAGAACGTAGCGGCGCACTTCAGGGTTGGCGGGATCAATCCAGGTCTGGGGCTGCCCCCGTGGGAACATCTCCCCCCCGATCATCCAGGTTGGCCCACTGGGGATACTGGGAAAGCACGGGTCCCGGATAGTCTTCCGCCAGACCCATCTCTGGCAGAACATTGTGGCGTTGATTGCCAACCGCAAAGGTCCAGATCCAGCTGTGCAGCTCGATCTCTCGTTCGTGGGCCAGCTTGACGGCTGCTGCTAAAGGATCCCACCCCCGGGTGAGGGGATTCTGGGTCGGAGCTACCCGGCTGGGATAGATCGGATAGCCAGCATTAATGGTTTCAAAAAAGACGGTGTTAATCCCTGCTTGAGCCAGGCGGTCGAACACCTGCACCAGCCCTCGCTCCGATCCTGCCTCCACAATCGTGCCCCGATCCAGCCAGATGGCTCGCACTTCTGGTAACGTGGTCAGACTTTCCACAGGGTAGGAGGCCCAGAGATCTTTCAGGACCGCATCAAACTCCTGGCGAGCCCGCTGCGATTCTCCGCGCTCGGCCCAGGCAGGCAGTTGCCGGGCCACCTCTTCTGCCCGTTGCAGGATCCCTTGAAATTCCGCCCCAAGGGGAACAGCCTTGCTCTGCCCCTGCGTGGCCTGAGTTACCAGGAAGGCACTTTCGATCCGGCCCACCAAGCCCAGCAGTTCCTGCCGCATGGCCAAGGCCTCTAGAGGACTGAGGGGTTGGCGTTGGAACGCTTCTAAACCGGTTTCCTCTTCCAAAGCAGCCATCTCAGGGGCTGACTCGCGTCGCTCTCCGACCCGCTGCAACGCTGCCTGCAACCACTGCTCATCTAGGTCTGGGTTCTCACCCCAGATCCAGCCCAGATAGACCGTTTGCGGGGTGGCAATCACCGCATATCCAGATGATCCAGCGCCCGTTTCCCAGCTGGCAATCAGACGACTATCCAGTCCGGTGGGCAGAAGTTCTCCCCCTCTCACAGGACCGGTCTCGGTCGTGGCATCCGCCCAGGCAGCACTTTCAAAATTGGTCAGTTTTACCACAGCAGCGGTGGTGAGCGGGCGACTCCAGTAGGCCCCCAGCAGCTGACGCATCTCCCGTTCCTGATTGGCTGGCACCTGCAACGGTCCCGCCAGGATCAGCTGGTTACTGGAGTCAGCGTTGAGCCAGTTCCGTAATGCCTGCACCTGTTCCACCTGTAGCCGCCCAGGATTGGGGAGAAACAGAATCTGCAGATCCCGCAGGGTATCCTCATCCAGATCAGAAGCTTCCAGGCTTTGAAAAGGCACCTGGCTGCGGTTCAATTGCTGGCGAACCGTCATCCACTCCTGCTCTGATTTCAGCTCCTGACGGACCACCCCAAAGATGGGGGCAGCCTGGACCGAAATCCCCCTACAGCCAAAACCGATCAGCAGCAGAGACAGGAGAACCGGAGGCCGAAATCCAGACTTTTTCAAGCGGGACAATCCAGCTGCAACCCCAGGGGAGCGGCAAAGTTGACCTAAAAAGACAGTATTGAACGGCATAGGAAACTGCGGTTCCGCTCACGAAACATTCAGTATCAGAGTAACCGCTTCGGCAGGCAGGAGGCCCAAAACTTTGAACGCAATCCCTCCCGTACAGGTTCTCTGTCAGGGATCGATCACATAGATATCCTCAGACAGGCGGATCTGATCTCGGTAAACCTGGACCAGAAGATGCTGTTCATCCAGAGGGAGCATCTGCACATGCACATCTGCCGGACCCTGGACCTCGCTTCCCCCCCAGGCTGAGCAGCAGACGTTGATCCACGAGGGTGGCCTTGATCTGGATCGGCCAGGGATAGGGGTTGCGCAGCCGCAGATCCGCCTGGCCATACCAGACTGTGGCATCCCGTCCTGGGGGCACGGAGGCAATCGTCGTGTAATGGGGGTGGCGCTCAACAATCTCCAGGCCTGCGGTCAGGGCAGCATTGTACAAACTGGAGGACACCTGACAGATCCCTCCCCCCACGGAATCGATCACAGCTGCGGACATGAAGGCAGGCGCGGACTGAAATCCGTGAGCCAGGGTGCGAGGACCGACGACCTGGTTAAAGGAAAACACCTCACCCGGCTGAATAAAGTGGCCATCCAGGACAGCAGCAGCCCTCTGGATATTGTGCAACTGCGCCGGATCTCGCCCCTGCACACTGGTGGAATAACGACTCAGAAGTCTTGGGGTAGGTCGTGATCCCCACAGAGCAACCCCTGCTAACAGTGGCAACCCCGCCAGTACCAGCCCTTGTTTTACCCACCGCAGGGATCGGGACACCAGATTTTCTCCCTCATTCTTGCTCAAGACTGCCCTTGTCCTGCAAAGGAAGCAGCACAGGTACTGTATGATTCCCAGCATGGCACTGATCGTCCAAAAATATGGGGGAACCTCTGTCGGATCGCTGGAGCGGATCCAGGCAGTGGCCCAACGGGTCCTCTACACGCGCTCTCAGGGAGCCCAGGTGGTGGTGGTAGTATCCGCCATGGCCGGAGAAACGGATCGCCTGCTGCAGTTATCCACACAACTGGCTCCCCCTGGCCCCTGGCCGCCTGACTATGAACGGGAACTGGATATGGTCCTCTCCACAGGAGAACAGGTGAGTGTGGGCTTGCTGGCGATGGCCCTGCAACGGGTGGGTTGCCCAGCGCTTTCGATGACGGCTGCTCAGGTGGGGATCCGCACCAGCAAAGATCACACCCGCGCCCGCATTCTGGAAATCAACACTGATCGGATGCGCCGCCATCTTGAGCAAGGGGAAGTGGTGGTGGTGGCCGGGTTTCAGGGGGTTACCAGCCTGGTGGATCCCGAGATCACGACCCTGGGACGGGGGGGATCTGACACAACGGCAGTGGCGGTGGCCGTGGCACTGCAGGCCGATGTCTGTGAGATCTATACTGACGTTCGGGGGGTCTTCACCACCGATCCTCGACGGGTGCCAGCCGCGAGATTACTGCCGGAGATCACCAGTGCGGAAATGTTGGAACTGGCGAGTCTGGGGGCCAAGGTGTTGCATCCCCGCGCCGTCGAGCTGGCCCGTAACTTTGGCATGAAGCTGCGAGTACTATCCAGCCTGAAGGATCCGCTGCAACCCCAGACGGGCACCCTGGTGCTTTCCTCTCCAGTCGCGGGGCGCACCTTAACGGGGTTGGAGGTGGTGCAGGCGGTGGATCGGGTGGAACTGGATCGAGATCAGGTAAAGGTGGTGTTGCTACAGGTGCCGGATCGCCCCGGTGTTGCTGCCCAGCTATTTCAGACCATTGCCACAGCAGGCATCAACGTGGATCTGATTTTGCAATCTATCCACACCACGGAGGGCATGGCTACCAACGATATTGCCTTCACTGTCCCCCAGGAACAGCTGGCCGCCATTCAGACGGTTGCTCCCCAGGTGGCTCAGGTTCTGGAATGTCCACAGGTTCTGATTGAAGATCGGGTGGCCAAGATCAGCATCGGTGGAGCAGGCATGATCGGGAGGCCTGGAATTGCGGCAGATATGTTCCGGGCACTGGCGGAGGCAGGGATCAACCTGCAGATGATTTCTATGTCGGAGATCAAAGTCAGCTGCATTATTGCTGCTGATCAGGCAGGAGATGCGGCCCTCTTACTGGGGGAAGCCTTTCAGGTGATCCCACGCTCCCATCATCTCCCTGCATCCCCATCCACCCCAAGCCAACCCGTCCGGGGGGTAGCACTGGATCAAAACCAGGCTCGGCTGGCGATTTTACAGGTGCCGGATCAACCCGGGACTGCAGCCCTGATCTTTGGCCAGCTGGCGGCGGCAGGGATCCAGGTGGATAGCATTATTCAAAGCCAGCGGCGTACCCCCAATTCCTCGGGCACTCCCACCAACGATATGGCTTTCACTGTGCCCCAGGGACAGGCATTGAAAGCTGCCAGCTTGCTGCGGGGCCTCTGTCCCACCCTGGCCTGTGGGGAGGTGTTTGTGGATGAAGCCATCGCCAAGGTCAGCATTGTCGGATCAGAAATGGAGTCTCATCCAGGGGTGGCAGCGCAGATGTTTGCGGCTCTGGCGACAGCAGGGATCAATATAGAGATGATCGCCACTTCTGAAATTAAGATCAGCTGTGTGGTGCGGCAGGCGGATGGACCGAAAGCTCTGCAGCTAATCCATGAGGTTTTTCGGCTGGATCACGAATAAGAGCAAATAGGCGGAAAGCAACAAAAAGCCCAACCAAGCGTCTCTCTTCAACTTCGCATCCGCAACTGAAACTGTGGCAGGTGACAAAGATCTGTTGTTCCTTGAGTCACCAGATCCTGGACAATTGCTGCCGTGATCGGAGCCAGCAGAACACCATTGCGGTAATGTCCGGTTGCCAGGATCACATTCTCATGGGCAGGTGAAAATCCAAGAATAGGAGCCCGTTGACCACTGGGGCGAGGGCGTTCTCCAGACCAGTAGGATCGCAGCTGGGCATCCGCCAGTCCAGGACAGAGAACCAGAGCTTTCTGGAGCAAGATCTGCATTCCCTGCAGGGTGGGCTGGGGCATGGATGCGGCAAACTCCACGGTGGCCCCGATCCAGAGGCTGCCATCCACCAGCGGCACCAGATGCAGATCATCATCTGTGACCACATGCCGCAGCTGCACATGAGGGCTATAAACCTGTAAAGCCTGACCCTTCACGGGCTGTAGAGGAATCCGGATCCCCAAACGTTCCCCTAGATCAGAGCTGCCCAGTCCAGCCGTGATCACTACTGTTCCAGCCGAGATCGTATGGTTGGGAGTGTAGACCGCATGGATCCGCTGACCGACCTGCTTCAGATCCTGAACTCGCTGCTGAAATAAGAACTGGGCTCCGCGACCCTGAGCTGCCTGAATGCATGCCCAGGTGAGAACACGAGGTTCCACCTGCCGATCCTCAGGAGAAAAAAGGGCTCCCTGCAGATCTGGACGCAAATGAGGCTGCCGTTTCATCACCTCCGCTAGATCCAGCCATTGCAGATCAAATCCCGCGACCCGACGAGCCTCAATCGTCTCCTGCCACTCGCTTAAAGCCTCTGAGGACACTAACTGCAGAAGCCCAGCGCGATTCACGGGCACTGATCGACCCAGGTCCTGCTCCAAATTCTCAACTAAAGGATCAAACCGCTTCAAACTCTGCAGCCGTAGATCCACCACCTCCCCACGGGCCTGCCGACTGGAAACAGCCATGAGCACCCCCAGTGCCGCGCCTGTCGCAGCCGATCCAGGATCTCCAGCATCCACTCCCACCACCTGCAACCCGGCCCGACTGAGTTCATAGGCAATCGCTGCCCCCACCACACCACAGCCGATCACTACCACATCACACTTCATCTACACATCTCATGCTCAAGGGGATCGGCCTATACAACCGCAGGTCAACTATCCCACTTACAGTCCACCTCAGGCCATGTTATGAGTTCCAACATGGGTGGGGATTCCGTTCGCGAAGCGTCTCCGAAGGAGAAGGATCACATCGTCCTAGCCTTTAAATCCCGAGAACGACGTAAGCTGACCGGGTATGCTATCTCTTGAATCCCTGTGCTAAAAGACAATGACCAGAGCCCGACAGCTCCCTATCAGGATCCCTCATGATCAGATTGTGCAGTTCTGCCAGCAGCACCACATTCGTCAACTCGCCCTGTTCGGATCTGTCCTTCGGGAGGACTCTACCTCTACCAGCGATATCGATATTTTGGAGGACTTTGAGCCAGGCCATACCCCGGGTTTTGCCTTCATCGACCTGCAGGATCAGCTTTCAGAGATGTTGGGGCAAGCTGTTGACCTTAACACCCCTCAAGATCTGAGCCGTTACTTTCGAGATCAGGTCATCACCGAAGCTGAGGTGATCTATGACCAGTCCCAAAACTGATCGCGTCCGCCTTCTCCTTCGGAGACGCTTCGCGAACAGCACATGCTAGATGCATCTCAAAAAGCCCTCCAGTTCACTCAAAATCGCAGTCGGCTGGATCTAGATCAAGATGAGATATTATCCCTTGAGGTAGTACGTCTCATCGAGATCTTAGGAGAAGCCGCCAAAAACGTATCACAACAGACCCGTGATCGAACCCCCAATATCCCATGGAGGCAAATCGCAGGTACCCGAGATCGACTCTCCCATACCTACTTTGATGTCAACCTTGATATCATCTGGGATATCGTCAGCACAGATATTCCTCAACTCATACCCCAACTAGAGAAACTTCTCCAGGATCCTAAAGTCTGATAAGTAGTAAGTTAAGCTCTCACCTCGTTGGCAATATAATACTTTGCTGGGCTTTACAGGGACGCAATATGTCTATGCCAATGATTAAGCTGCTCTTCACGTTCCAACTGATCTTCTTGAGACGGTTCAGGTAGAGAATGGGTTTTCCAGTCAAAATAAGGACGGCTACGAGACGATACTCGGAAGTAAGTAATATCTTTGTTGGGATAAATGCCTTTTCTTCCGAGCCATTTGACACAAAATGGTTGCCAGAGAAAAACATGATCATGTACTTCGCCTCCTAAGGAACGAAGTTGTTTTACCGAAAGATTATTAGAGTTGAAGAGTATAGTCTCTAAATCACCTTTTGGGAATAGCCTAATCTCACTTCCTCCACCTCTGAAGAATTCAATAACAAACCATTCTCCGAAGTCAAAGACACATACTTCTGTATCAGTTCCATCATGAGCAAGTATTTCAATGTCACTAGAGAAATCTTGCGTATTCAGGTATGAAATAGTCTTTCCAGGAATAAGAATCCTGATCCTCAAGAAGGCATCAGAATAGTTTGACCAGAAATCTTTTCGGCGAGAAAGTTGTCTTGACTCCCTATCATTAAGGGGTAGTTTATTTAGAATTCTATCAACTAAATTAGCAAAATCCTGATAACTTGCTGCCCCGATCCACTCTCGCAGATTCTTTCTTGCTTCTTCAGAAAGTGAGTGCCATGACAACGATAATCCCTTGGGGCCATAATGTTCTCTGAGCCATTGAATAAGATCTGGTAGGCTACCAGCTGTTTGTTTAGGCAAAGTTAATAGTAATCTCTCTACAGATCTAGTCTGTAATTCATGATTCATTTGATCAAAACAACGTATAAGCCACTGAGAATGATGCTTTGCAGGATTATCTATTGTACAGAATATCTCTGTCACTTCTCCAAAAGCATCTTGAATAGGCTGAATCCATGAGGGTAGTTTGGCTTTCACAAATAACTCTCTAGGAGATATATATTCCTGGAATGCTAAATTAGCTATTCCTGATGCTGGAGATTCAGACTGCAGGTAAGAAATAATTGATATTTGAGAAACAAATCTATGGAAGTGTTTAACCTGGAAAGTCTTATAGGCTTCTAGGATTGAATCTACAAGACTAATCTCACTTGAGTAATGAAGAGCCACACGCCAGAATAATACTTG
>JAAUUJ010000184.1 GCA_012030715.1 Synechococcaceae cyanobacterium SM2_3_1
CGTCCCGGCCTCCCCGCTCTCGACCCCAGCCCCAGACCCATTCTCAATCTGGCCAGCGCCGGGCTCCTACCCTTCAAGATCTGGCCCAGGCAGGAGATGAAAAGCGATCGCCACTCTCATCAATCAGGAACTGCAGAGATGGAACTGGCGTGTGCAGGTGCAGCAGCAGCAGGGATTGCTCAAAGTCATGCTCAACGCCGAGCAGGCTCCTCGGGCTCTGATTACCATTGCATTGATCCACACCATTCTGCAGAAACTGCAGTTGCGTTGCCTCCACACTGTCAAGATTTACGGCCTGCGGGCTCAGCACCAGGTACTGTGGAGCAAAACTTTCTCCGCTCCTGGCCAGGAGATTGTGCCTCAGTCCATCTCTCGATTTGCCTACGATCGGTTTGAAATTAATGTACTGGCTCTTCCCTGCGCCTTTACCCTGGCCGGACTTCTGCAATTCACAGGACTGATTCATCTTTTAGAATTTCCGTTTCTCTTCTGGATGCATTTCATGGGCGAGTTGGGCATCTTGCTGCTGGGAAGCCGCCTGATTTTACTCCCTCAGCTGATGGGATCCAGCCCGCCTGCTCCTTCCCTGATCCTGTATCCCCTTGTTTTTGCCCTGCTGGCCTTTCTTTTTTTCAACAGCCGCCGCGAAAATCTCCGCTGGTCCATGGGTCTGGCTGTGGGTTTGATCAGTTTGCAGGGCCTCTTCACTTTTGGTCTATCGGATTCAGCCTTTGCCGTATGGGCTGGCCTGGGGGGACTGTGTGGAGAATTCCTTCTCAGCACCCTGATCCTGATCAACTTCTATCACCGCTTCCCCGATCATCTCCGCTGGGACTTCTGGCGCTATCCCTTTCTGCTCCTGGCTGCCTGCGGATTCTGGCAAAACCTCAAGCTCTGGTGGGGAAGCTTTCCGGGCACTCCTGCCAGCGAATTGATGGGAACCTGGTCTGTTCTTGATCTGGAGTGGCTGACAGCTCAGTTGCAGTGGTCCTTCAGCGACATCTTGCAGTTTTGCCAGGGGGTGTTTTTGATCTGCAGTCTACTGGTCCTGGGCTTCTATGTTTACTTTGCCCTCAAGACGGAACCGGATCAGCGGTATGCCCTGCAGCAGCAACTGATCTGCTGGTGGGTCCGGCGCCAGGCTCGCCAACAGAGGTAGACATAAGCTGGGATTTGGGCACTAGAGGATGATGAGGATGAAAACACACTGTCCTGCGCCCTAGGGAGGAACCTCAAACAAATATGAAGGTTACGCCCTGATTGACCAGTCTGTGGAGCAACCTAGTGAAAATAGGGTCTCTTTCGAGGGAACACTCACCAACATATCGCTTCGTTGCGATCAGGCTTACTAGCAGTTGGCCTCAGCTTGTGAAAGTGCCCCTCTCTTTTAGCAGGAGGACTGCATGACCCCTGAGCAGGGCCAAGATGTCTATGCTCTGATCACCAAGGCTCCTGCCGAATTGGATAGCAGCAGGCGAGAAGAAACAAGAGGCCGATTCCCAAACCCATCTCTAGTCCTGCCAGACTGAACCACAATATCCGCTGGATCGATGAACGTCCCGGAAATGCCATCCCCCTGTTGAATCTCAAAGCAATGGGCAGCGGTAAGAATATGGCGACCTGAGGTCAGTAGGGTGCCGGTGCAACCATCATCCCTGCCAATCAGCAGGAGCACCACGCCGTGATATCCCTGGCCAGGATCCACCTGGTATCGGGCATCATCAGGATTGAAAACTGGCACACTAATGGCCAAAGTGGGATTGAAAAGTCGAAGCATAGGTTCCTGTTCCTGGGCAAATTCGTCTACTCTGGGGGATGGCCTCTTGACTCTTTCCCCATGGTTGACAGCCGGAGAGAGCTTTCCTTCAGGATCTACCAGCCTAAGTTAGACTCTGAGTCAGCCCTGGCCAGCCCCCCAATCTTAGATCTTTCGCTTTCCAGAGCATCCCATGACAGGCGCTATTCACTTTTTGATGTGTCCCCCCGATTTCTATGATGTTGACTATGTGATCAACCCCTGGATGGTGGGTAATGTCCACCGCTCTTCACGGGATCAGGCATGCCATCAGTGGCAGCAGCTCCATGAAATCATCACACAGCGGGCAGAGGTGGAGCTGGTGGATCCGGCCCAGGGGTGGCCAGATATGGTTTTTACCGCCAACGCGGGCTTGATCCTGAATCAGACGGTGGTCCTCAGCCGCTTCTACCATCCTGAACGACAGGGGGAACAACCTTACTTCAAAGCCTGGTTTGAGTCGCAGGGTTACACCGTGCATGAACTGCCTGCGCATCTGGCTTTTGAGGGGGCTGGAGATGCC
Organism: Synechococcaceae cyanobacterium SM2_3_1; assembly: GCA_012030715.1. Classification (GTDB taxonomy): domain Bacteria; phylum Cyanobacteriota; class Cyanobacteriia; order Thermostichales; family Thermostichaceae; genus JAAUUJ01. The sequence goes on from JAAUUJ010000184.1 coordinate 2,319, forward strand.
CTTCTGGATCGGGCGGGGCGCTGGCTCTGGGCGGGATATGGCTTCCGCTCTATGCTGGAATCCCACCCCTATCTGGCTCAGTGGTTAGAAATTGAAGTTCTCTCTCTACGCCTGGTGGATGAACGTTTTTATCATCTGGACACCTGTTTTTGCCCCCTCTCAGATGGCTATCTCCTTTACTATCCCAATGCCTTTGATGCCTACTCCAATCGTTTGATTGAAATGCGGGTGCCTGCCGAAAAGCGGATTGCCATCCAGGAACCGGATGCGATTAACTTTGCCTGCAATGCGGTCGATATCAATCGCACAGTGGTGGTAAATCGGGTCAGTCCTGAGCTAAAGGATCGGCTCAAGCAGGTGGGTTTCAGTCTTGTGGAAACCGATCTCTCCGAATTTCTCAAGGCTGGGGGAGCCGCCAAGTGCCTGACCCTGCGGGTGAGCGAAACCGGGGTATCGGAGCTTGAGCCGGTGGCTTCTGTCCTGAACCGGACCGTGAATCTCAGCGGACACCTGGTAGACAGTGCCCTCCTCAGCGATGCCCTCGATCTGGTGGTAGACAATGGTGGCAGCTTCCAGATCCTCAAGTTTCAGCTGGGAGAAAAGCGACAAAGCACATCCACTGTACAGCTGAGCATTTCAGCCCCTACTGAAGACATCCTGCAGACCATCCTGGAGGAGTTGATTGAGCGGGGGGCCCAACTGGACGAAGCTGATCCCCAGCACGCCAAACTGGAAACTGTGGCCAGGGATGGAGTTGCACCCCTTGACTTCTATGTCACCACGATCTATCCCACACAGGTCTTTATTCAGGGCCAATGGATCCAGGTAAATCGACAGCGGATGGATGCCGCCATTGTCGTGCAGCAAAAGGAGGGAGTGTGGCAGGCGATTTGCAAGTTACCCCGTGATATGCAGGCTGGAGAACGGGTGGTGTGCGGGGTAGAAGGCATCCGTACCCTACGCCAGCCCAGCAAAGACCGCAGTAGCAGCCAGGAATTTGGCTTCATGGGTTCCGGAGTTTCCAGTGAACGCCGCGTCGAACTGATGGTAGAGCAGATTGCCTGGGAATTACGGCGCACCAAGGAACGGGGTGGCAAAACGGTGGTGGTGGCAGGTCCCGTGGTGATTCACACCGGTGGCGGGATCCATCTGGCCACCCTGATCCGCGAAGGCTATGTGCAGGCGTTGCTGGGGGGCAATGCGGTGGCTGTTCATGATCTGGAGCAAAACCTCTACGGCACCTCCCTAGGGGTGGATATGAGCCGGGGCAGTGTGGTCAAGGGTGGTCATCGTCACCACCTCAAGACGATTAACCTGATCCGCAGCTATGGCAGTATCGCCAAGGCCGTGGCAGAAGGAGCGATCCGCAGTGGAGTGATGTACGAGTGCATTCAGCAGCAAGTGCCCTTTTCGCTGGCCGGATCGATTCGAGATGATGGTCCTCTGCCCGAAACCGAAACGGACATGATCAGGGCTCAGCGCCAGTATGCTGAATTGTTGCAGGGTGCCGACATGATCCTGATGCTCTCCTCCATGCTCCATTCGATAGGGGTGGGCAATATGACCCCCTCAGGCGTCAAGCTGATCTGTGTGGATATTAATCCTGCGGTAGTGACCAAGCTGGCGGATCGAGGATCGCTAGAATCGGTGGGAGTGGTGACGGATGTAGGATTGTTTCTGAGTCTATTGGTCCAGCAACTGCAGCGATTGGGGGGCCTTTACACAATTTCATCCAGTCAGGCAACTGCTTCTGTAGTAGCGGTGGGGTAACATGAAGTTGCTCTGAAGTCGGCATAGCTTGCGCATGGACTGAGGTATTGTAAAATTCAGCCCAGATCTGGCGATTTATGCATTTTCTGATCCTAGCCTGATCAGGGTATCTGAGTTTAGTTGAGTGCAATCCAACTGAGAGGCGGACATGTTGACCCTCAAGCGTCTGCGGCAGCTTCCTGGACTTCTGGTCAGTGGATCCGTGGGAGTTGCCCTGGGGATATTGCCCGCCGCTGCTCAGCCCACTGTGACTACCCCTGATCCGTCCCTACTGGCTCAGGACACCCTGCAGCCCCGTCTGGACGAGAGTCTCGATCAGTTACGGGCCACCTTTACCCAGATTGAAGCGATTCAGATTCCCGATCTGGCCATCAGTGCTCCTGGCTATACGATCGCGGTTCCTTCTGGTTATGGGGTCAGCTTTGGCACCGTATATCTGGCGGCAGGAGGGGTGTTTGAACGGCGCTTTGAGGATGGAGATGGCCAGGCTGGAGTCGGTGTTGGCATGGGTCTGGGCAACCCCAACCAGTGGCTTGGCGTGGATGTCAACTACGTGTTGGGAGATGTGGAGGAGGGTCTGGGGGGCTTCAGCTTTAAGGTGCATCGCAATCTGATCATTAATGAGCAGGTGGGCTGGGCTGCGGCAGTGGGCTGGGAAGACTTTGCCACTACTGGAGAACCCTCTCGTGATTCTTCTGTGTACGGATCGACCAGTGTGATTCTGAAATTGCGACCCGAGATCAACCAGGCCTTCAGTCGCCTGGCTCTGACGGTAGGTGTGGGTGGAGGACGCTTCCGCAGCGAAGATGACATTTTAGATGGGGAAAGCACGGTGGGAGTGTTTGGCAGTGGGGCTCTGCGACTTAGCCGTGCAGTCAGTGTGATTGGAGAATGGACGGGTCAGGATCTGGCAGCAGGTGTTTCGTTTGCGCCCCTTTCGGATGTCAGCTTCTACATCACTCCATCCCTGCGCGATATTGCTGGAGCGGGGGATAATGTACGTTTTTCAGTCAGTGCCGGGTTGTCCTATCAGTTTTAGATCAGTTTTAGATCATTGCCAGGCAGAAGGAGCAGATCTATGCAAAAGCCAAGTGTGAGGGGAATCTCGGTACTGGTCCTGGCAGGACTGGGGGGAAGCTGGGGATTGCCAGCCGTGGCTCAGGCTGTCGTGCCTGTCCCTGTGGAAATTGTGATTCCAGAACCGCCCCCCCCTCCCCCGGTGGTTGTTCCGCCCCCAGAGGCGGTGTCAACAGTGGTGATCCCTGGCAGTGGTCTCAATGCAGATGTACCGTCCGCCGATCCTGCTTCCCTTCCCATCCTTTCTCCCCCTAACTTTAGTGCGGAAGTCTGTGCTGGCATTGGGGATCCGTTGGCGGAGGGGATCGAAAACCTCAATCGCCTCACCACAGAGCGGGCACGCGCCACCAGTTCTGCAGAACGGGAGCGGCTGGAGCGGGAGATCGTCACCCAGAGTCTACGGTTACCGGATTTAGTGACAGAAGACTTTAGCAGCCGTAATCTGGCCTTAGGGCAATCGGAAGCCTGTGATGAGTTGATCATGGCCGTAGATAATCTGTTACAGGAGGTGGCCGACTATCTGGGGGCTCTCCGGGATGCCAAGACTGCCATCTTGTGGTAGCAACACAGCCGTGCTTTTCTAGCCTGGGGGATCGAGATGATGAGTCGCTGCCGTTGGAATCATTTGGTGCTGGGGGTTCTACCCCTGGTTCTCCTCTCCGCTTGCGGAACCAACTCCACCTCCAGCCTGGGTCGGGAAAGGCTCGATCTGACCTTTACCTTGACGGATGGCACCAACTTTATCCCGGTTGGTCCGGGCACAGTCCAGATCCGCGTGAGATTGCAGGATGTCGAGGGTGGAACTCAGATCAGCGATTTGCAAACGGTGCGAGATACCGAAGATAACCTGGCTACCGTCACCTTTGAAGATGTCCCCCTCGGCCCTGTCACCCTGCAGTGTTTCACCCTGGTGGATGGCATCGAAGATCCCGATCTAATCGGCCCTTCTCAGTTTGTGCCTCTGCAGGTGGGTGTGAATCGCTTTGTTCTGGATTGCTTTGTGCCGCTTCCTACCCCCTCACCTTCTCCAACCCCCGATCCCTCGCCAGAGCCCTCCCCAACCCCCGAACCCTCCCCCACTCCAACTCTGGTGCCTTCCCCTACCCCTCCGTTTACTCCCTCTCCAGCCCCTACCTTTGTTCCTACTCCAACGCCAACGTTCTCACTGCCTCCCTTTTCACCCTTTCCTTCTCCTGATCTGGCTTTTATTCGATTTGCTCAGGCAGAGATTGAGGTTGATGAAGGAGAAATTATTGTCGAGGGGGTTCCAGAAAATAATATTGCTGTTCTCCAGGTCAACCGTTCAGGGGCACTGAATCAGGAATCTACGGTGGAATTTTTCACCAGTGATAGTGAGGCCATCGCAGGTATTGATTATGTATCCACTAGCGGCACCCTCACCTTTGCGCCTGAACAAACTCAAGCCTTTATCACTGTGGAGATCATCGATGATGATGTCCCTGAAGAACCCGAGGCTTTTGTGGTTAGTCTGGAAAATCCGGTGAATGGCACACTGATCTTTCCACAGACTGCCACCGTAGTGATTAATGATGATGACAGTCCCACGATCACCCCGACTCCAACGATGACCCCAACCCCCATAGGTGTTCAATGTACAGAATTTGATCTGGAGTTCACGCTAGGAACAAATGTCATTGATGCCTGTCCAGATGATTCCAGTTCAGTGGGTCTAGAGATTGTTCGGATGCCAGGATTTACGGATCCGGTGGTGTTTAGTGAGGTGATTGATCCCGATGACATTTTTGACTCAACCTCTTTCAGTCCCAACCCTGCAACCTCTTCAGATCCGTTTGTCACATTTAGCTTTGAGATTGATGACGATCTGCCCACAGATAGTGAGTTTTTCTTCCAGATTAAGGGATTCAGTGAATTTGATGGAGATGACATTAATTGCACTCAGACATTTACCGTCCAAACACTTCCCTCGAACTTCTGTGGTAGCCCTTAATCCAGGCTAAATCCTTGATTGTCTAGAATGAGTGACTGAGGTGAAAACATCTAGTTCTTGTCGTAAAAAAGTGTGAGTAAGCAGCTTTTCCAACCTCTTTGTGCTCAGCCAGAACAGCACCTGATCCTGCAATCCATTCAGTGGCAGGACTACCTGGCTATGGATACTGCGATGGAAGAAATTCCTGGCCTGCGTCTGACTTACTTAGAAGGGTTTCTGGAGATCATGACGCTTTCACCTGAGCATGAGCGGACCAAAACCATCATTGGCAGGTTGCTAGAAACTTACGCTCTGGTCAAAAACATTGACTTGCATGGCTGCGGATCCACAACCTATCGGGATGAGGCAGCCGCTCGGGGCCTGGAACCGGATGAGTGTTACTGTGTGGGTCAACTCAAAGACAGACCCGATCTGGCGGTCGAAGTGATCATCAGCAGTGGAGGGTTAGACAAACTCGAGGTTTACGAGGGCCTCAACATTTCTGAAGTCTGGTTTTGGGAAAATAATCGTTTGCAGATCTTTCAACTGCAAGACTCCAACTACGCACCCACCTCCCGAAGACAGTTTTTCCCAGAATTGGATCCTGACTTTCTATCCCACTATGTTCGACCCGATCAGCAGCCTGCTGCGATCCGGGAGTTTTACAAAGCCATCACTGAGTAGCTTGAATGGGCAACTTATCCCCCGTTGCAGGTTATGTGATCACAGTA
>JAAUUJ010000185.1 GCA_012030715.1 Synechococcaceae cyanobacterium SM2_3_1
CAGGTAGCAGACACAGTCTCCCGCCTCGCGGAGTCCACCAATGCACAACTCCCTGCACCTAGATAACAAAGTAGATCAGGTAGCAGACACAGTCTCCCGTTTAGCAGAGTCTACCGATTCACGGATCCAGGAGTTGAGAGAGAACGACAAACTGATTGCGGAGAAGCTAGATAAGCTTGTGGATGGCTACCTTGGCCTACAGCAGAATCTGGGTGCAACTTCAGAACTTCTCCGGCAAGTGATCCGTGAGAATCAGGAGAGAAAGGTTGAGCAAGAGCGGATCAATGAGGAATTTCGACAAAAGCATGCTGAAAGTGACCAGCGCTTTAATGTCCTGCTCGAAGAGATCCGGTTCTTGATTCGGCATCAGAATAGACCCTTGGAATAACTTAGGATCAGCTCGAAACCAGATAAAACCTTAGCTCCACTTAAGAGCCTGATGATCTGAGGGCATCTGGTGCGAATACTGCATGATTTGGAGGTGGGAGCGGATCGGGTAACCACAGGAGTGAGCATGTCCAGATCCAATAGACTAGAGATATTGAAAACAGAGTAAACGAGCCTCGCCTCACAGCACGATCATGTGTGTAGACTCGGAATGCTGAAAAAAATCACTAAAACCCTGTATCAATTTTCCAATCGCAAGGGTATTCTGTAGATAGCTGGTTCAACTTTTCATCGATTAGGACATATTCATCGAGCTGGGGAAGTACATGGAGAAAGCACTAACTGAGAGCCGATGCTCAAGATTAAGTGAAGATGTTGAGGCTATCCTAAATCTCTGGGATCAAGAGCCTTTATTGCGAAATCAGCAGGACTTAACACCTATCCGCACTTCGCTTCGCAAAGCAATAGCCCCCACGTTTGAAATTGTCTTTGCAGGTGCTTTTAGTGCAGGTAAATCCATGTTGATTAATGCTCTGCTTGAGCGGGAGCTTCTCTACAGTGCAGAGGGACATGCTACAGGTACAGAGTGTTATATTGCGTTCGCTGAGGCGGATCAGGAACGTGTTGTTATGACTTTCCTGAGTGAAGGGGAAATCCAAGAGCAATCTGATGCTTTGTGTGAGCGCTTGTCGATTCAGCCTATGCCTGTCACTGTAGAATCAAATATTACTTCTCTGCAAGAAAGATCTAGCCAGATTATTCAGCAAGAGGGTGGCAAGAGTAAATCCGATCGAGCTAAGCAAGCTGATGCACTAAATCTTCTCCTTGATGGGCTTAGGCATAATCGTGAGCGGATCCATCCTACTGCAAACTCGATCTTCTCGATGAAGCAGTTTGATTTTGATAACCTTAAAGATGCTGCAAGTTATGCTAGGAGAGGTAGCAACAGTGCAGTTCTGAAGAGAGTAGATTATTTTTGCTATCATCCACTGCTAGAAGATGGCAATATTATTGTTGATACGCCTGGGATTGATGCACCTGTCAAACGTGATGCCTTGAGGACTTATCAAAAGATTGAGAATCCCGAGACTTCTGCAGTGATCTGTGTACTGAAAACTGCATCAACTGGAGAACTGACTTCCGAAGAAACTGAACTTATCGAGCGGATTCAAGCTAACCCTGGGATTCGGGATCGTGTATTCTATGTTTTTAATCGTATTGATGCTATCTGGTACAATGGTCAGCTCCGGCAACGCTTAGAAACTCTTCTACACTCGCAGTTCCGCTCCCCCACACGAACCTATAAAACAAGTGGCTTACTCGGTTTCTATGGTAGCCAGATTAAACTAACATCAGGTCAGGATCGGTACGGACTCGATAGTATTTTTTCTGAAAGTGTTCGCGGGTTGGGAGGCCAGGAAGATACTCCTCAATTTGTTAGTGAGTTCAATAACTACTGTGCAAACTCTGGAAAACTTGTGGGAACTCCCCTACGCCCTTCAGTTCATGGTTATGAGAAACCAACTGAAAACTATGTTCGGATCTTGAGCGAATGGGGCCAACCACTTATTGATCAGTTGATTAAAGATAGTGGTATTGAGGAGTTTCGAGAGGGGATAAGCCGATATCTTTCTCAAGAGAAGCGTCCACAGCTATTTGCAACTTTGGCAGATGACCTTCAACCTATTTGTGTTAGTCTCCGTAAACATTATCTAGAAATCTATAGAGAGCTAGATAGTCAACCTCGTGAAGTTGATGTCATGATGGCTAAAGATTTAATGATGCTCAATCATGAATTAGCCAAGGTTGGAGAAGGCTTTGTTAGCCATATTACACATGAGGTTAACTCAATTATTGATGGAAATGAATCTGACTTTGATGCAGACTTCCATAAGCTTCAATCTAGGATGGTCCGTCGCCTAGACGAGTTGCTTGATAATTTTTCTGTTGATGCTGCATATAGCAGAGCAATTCTTAGTCATCCTAGGAATTCTACGGCTCCTCTCCTCGCTGTTTTAGTTGAAGCTTTCTATTTTTTGTCTAATGAGTTGGAAGACATTCTAGTTGATGCTGCAAAACAAGTTATCTCAAATTATTTTTTCCGGCTGATTGAGAGAGTACAGCACTCTGATTATTATAGGAGTTTGTTTCGCATGTTGGGTAATGATGCAGATCTTATCCGAAAACTTCAGGAAGTTGAGCAGCAGATTCAGGCAGCTTTAGTTAATGGGGCTCGAAAAGAATGTGATCGATATATTCGTGAAAGCCCAAGATTCTATGATGAAGGTACTTTCTCCCTATATCACTTTCGAGAAGTATTGCAACAAACCTCTCAGAATTATGATGTAGCAGGGATCCAGAATGCTCAGCCAGGAATTCGAAAGCTTCTAAAGCTTGACTTTGAGCCAAAAATTAATGCTACAGTTCGAGCTAATTTTAGGCAGGAAACAAACAACACAATTAAAACCCACCTTTTGCCCTTAGCACAGGAAGTAAAAGACGATATCTTACAGCGATATGCACAAGCCCGAGTATATCTGGAAAAGACTCTTGCTAAAGAAGCTGAGGAAAAAATATCTCAGAATCAGCAACTTGAGATTGAACTAGCAAATAAAATGGAAAAATTTTGATGGTGGCAAATCAAGTCTATCAATCTGATGCTTAAGCGCTTGGGAACTTGATCGAAATTTTTTGCCTTCTGTTTCCCTTTCAGGCATATAGCAATCAGACATCAGAAGGAAGACGCAAGCAGGCTCAAGTCCCTATCTATCAAGCAGGGCTAACCTCACAGATCTCATGAACCATGCCTGACTGATATAGAAGTAAGTAGGGAGAGCCTGTGAGTTTTTGGCAAAATCGAATCTCTGTGTTCTCCTTGGAAACATTCTTGACTTGCGTTACACTCTTCCAATTAGTGTTCATAGTATATATATAGAGGTGTTTGAGTTATGGCAATGAAACCTTTCTCCATTCATGATCATGAAGATGGAGTCATTGTTATTGAAGGAGAAAAGCCTAATTCTGTCTATGAGATTAAGGATTTTCTTTTCAAACTACAAGCTGTCAAGAATCAAGGAGCACCCTCGCTTGGAGCAGTTGTCAGCCAATTTTTAGGAATCAGTCTTATCAAGGCTAACCAAAGAAATCTCACTAACCCCAATAGTAAGTGGTTTGTTGATGGTGTTAATGCCAGGATCCTTTCACCAAAAACGGGTGCATGGAAAGATATTAAGTTTAGACTCAAGATAGAAGTTGAGTACCTTATGGAAGAAACTGAAGCTCTTGATCATAATCTTTCGCCCCTGGATGATTTAAGAAAAGATACTGAATCAACTACAGATTAGAATCTGTCAATAACCAGATAAGGAAAGGTTCGGGTACTGTAATCCTGCGGGCACCCTCTGGATCGATGTGGTGTAGTTACCATCCGGATATAGCCACAGTTGGCGGAAGCCAGGGGGAATCAGATCCAGGCGAAAGCTATCGCTCGCCGGTTTGAATTGGAAGCAGGTGGAAGGACAGGAGAGATAATCAACCCCATGGCGCTGGCAATGGTGATCCTGGTGAATGTGCCCACAGAGGACCAGGCGAATGTGATCAAACTGATCCAGGACCTGGAAAAAAGTTTCCGGCTGTTGTAGTGCTGTTTGATCGAGCCAGGCGGATCCAACGTGAAAGGGAGGATGATGAAGACTGATCAGAACATGGGTTCCCAAAGCTTGGGCGACTTGAAGATGAGAATACAACATCTGCAATGCTTCAGGACTGAGAACACCCCACTCACGCCCAGGTTGCAAGGTATTCATCAGAATGAAAGTCCAGTTCTGGCGGTTGAAGACTTTATCCGAATTAAGACCTGCCCCTTCTAGCTCTAGGCTCATTGGATCCAGCTGATCATGGTTCCCCGCAATCCAGTATGCTTCGATTGATAAAGAGCTGAGATGTTCGCGCAGACGTGCATAGGACTGGGGGCTACCATCCTGAGAGAGATCGCCTGTCAGTAGGATGAAGTCGAGATCGTGAAGATAGGATTGTGTCTCAGCCAGAACCGAACAAAATGTCTCCTCAGTGGCAACTCCTAATAACTGCCCCTCTGGTTGAGCAAAGAGATGCAAATCACTTAGCTGAATCACATACAAACTGCCAGGGCCGGATCCATTCTCGGAACTTGCCCAGGCACTTGCCTCTGGTTGCTGACTGTACCTCTGCTTGGATAGTGTCATGTTCCCTGGAGTGGCTTAAGTGTAGGGCGGGGCAGAGCAGTAAATACCCTCAAAGCCTTCGTTTCCTATACTACACGAAGAGACTGGGCAACAGTATAAAATGTATCTTTCATTTGTGGCCAGCGGCTGTCGCTGGTAGAAGCGGTGAGGGTGTAGAGCTGATCATGCTTGATGGTGACGGTCACCAACTCGTGACGGGGAATTCCCGCAAGGGAGGTATTGAACTCCAGCAGGTAATAAGTGGTATCGTTCGTTTGCAACTGTCCCGCATTGATCAAAGTAGCCTCGCGGTTAGAACCCTCAGGTGCCAGGATGTGCGCCTTAACTCGTTGTCCCACTTCAGCTGGAGATCCCATCTCTTCAATACGTTCAGCCTGATCATAGGGAGACACCATTAAACTCACAGTTTCAACATTGTTCACCAGATCGGTAAGCACCACTTTGGCTTCAGCTAAAGAAGGACTCTCGACCGCCACCATTCCATTGGGGTAGGAAAACGAAATCAAGCCCTCAGCATCGTTGTAGGTGCGGAGCCCGACGGCGCTACCACAGCTGCTCAACACTAGCGTTAGCCCTATCAGGATGCAGAGAAAAAGCTGCTGCCACTCGCTGGTCTTGCTCTTCCCGAATCGGCAATTCATTCGTTCTCCCCCTTGCTTTGCATGACTGTCTCCTCTATTGTGACATTTGACGACAGATGTGGGAGGGAGGGATCTTGTTGTTCAGCCGACTCCCATCTGGTGATCTGAACGCAAAGAGAGGACATCCGACAGATACCTCAATTGACTGAAGATCAGGTTCAGTTGAGTTTTGGAATGAATGTCAATGCAAAGTTCAATCATGGCGGTGCGGTTAGCAAAGGTGCGCACCTGTGCATGACGCACGTTAATATCCCGATCAGAGAGGCGCATCAATACATCCTTCAAGACACCGACGCGGTCAATCACCTCCAGTTGCAGAGTCACGGGATAGGTTTGGGAGCCCTGCTTCTGATTCCACTGCACCGGGATCAAACGCTCCCCGCAAATATTGGATAAATTGGGACAGCTTTGATGATGAATAGAGATGCCCCGATGCAGCCGCGTGACCACACCAATAATGGGATCTCCAGGCAGAGGGTTACAGCACTTGGCCAGCTGATATTTGAGTCCCTCCACACCTAGTATCGGGGAGTCCAGTTTACTGGGAGCAGGAGAAGCCGTCGTAGGAGAGGCTGGCGTTCTGGTGGGGAAGGCTAGAGCTGGTGCCTCCATTTTGGTGCCTTCCTGCAGGCGGTTGACCACCTGTGTGACGGTGGCTTCCCCATGACCAAGACCAGCTAGCAGATCATCGACCGCCGGATAATTGAGGCGTTCTGCCACCTTGTGCATGCGATCTGATTTCAGCAGGGCATCGAGACCAGATTTCCCCAGCTCGCGTTCCAGCAATTGCCGTCCCCGCAGCATGTTCACTTCGCGATGGGAGCGCTTGTACCACTGGCGGATTCGGTTACGAGCGGAGCTAGTGGCCACAAAGCTGATCCAGTCGAGGCTGGGGTGAGCCTGCTTTTGGGTGATGACCTGGACAATATCGCCGTTGTGCAGCCGCGTTTCCAGGGGAACCATTTTGTTGTTGACCAGGGCTCCAGCACAGTGTTCACCGACCTCGGAATGAATCCGGTAGGCAAAATCCACCGGACAGGATCCCTGAGGCAGAGCCAGCAGATCTCCTTTAGGGGTAAACACATACACTTCACTTTCAAAGAGATTTTCCCGCAGAGTATCCAGGAACTCTTTGTCGTCCTGCAGATCCTTTTGCCATTCCAGCAGTTGCCGTAACCAGGTGAATTTTTCTTCTTCAGTGCGCAGTGCAGTGCTAGTCCCTACCTCTTTATATTTCCAATGGGCAGCGATGCCATATTCCGCCACATGGTGCATTTCATAGGTACGGATCTGTACCTCTACAGGTTGACCCCCAGGACCGATCACCGTAGTATGCAGAGATTGGTACTGGTTCGGTTTGGGCAGACCAATATAATCTTTAAAGCGCCCAGGAACTGGACGGAAATTCCCATGTAAAACAGCGAGGACGCGATAACATTCGCTATTGGAATTGACAATTACCCGCACCGCAGACAGATCATAGATCTCATGAAATTCTTTGCTCTGATTTACCATCTTGCGGTAAATGCTGTAAAGATGTTTGGGGCGACCGCTAATCTCAAAATCATCCAGGCCAGACTGGTGGAGCTGTTCCCGCAGAGTGGCAATAAAGTCTTTAATCTCCTCTTCTCGTTCCACTCGTTTGGAGCGGACCAGTTCACGAATATGACGATAGGAGTCCTGATCCAGATATTTGAACGAAAGGTCCTCCAACTCCCATTTGAAGTGCCAGATCCCCAGGCGATTGGCTAGCGGCGCAAAGATCTCCATCGTTTCTTGGGCAATTTGGATCTGCTTGGCTTCCGGCAAAAATTCCAGGGTGCGCATGTTGTGCAGGCGATCTGCTAGCTTGACAACAATGACACGAATATCGCGGGCCATGGCCAGAAACATGCGTCGAAAGTTCTCAGCCTGCTGTTCTGTGCGACTGGAGAAATTGTATTTAGAGAGTTTAGTGACCCCCTCCACCAGGTAACGAACATCTTCACCGAACTCTGCCTCCAACTGATCTCCCGTGATATCAGTGTCTTCAATTACATCGTGCAGGAAACCAGCTGACACCGTTTCAGGGTCTCCTCCCAGTTCATGCAGGAGGGTGGCAACCGCGATCGGGTGGGCAATGTAAGGTTCACCGGACTTGCGCAGCTGGCCTTCGTGTAACTGATCGGCAAAATGATAAGCGCGGCAGATCAGATCTGCATCTGGTTGGGAATAGGTACGAACAGGACCCTCGTCCTGACGAGGACTCTCGACAACCTGCTCGTGTCGTGCTGCCTGCTGGCAACATCCCTGCAGCCAGTGGGGAACTGCAACTTGAGTAACTTCGGGAACTTTTTCTTCGCTAGTGAGGAGAGCGGGCTGGCCCATATCTAGCTTGCCTGGAAACTCAAACTGATATCAGTCCAGTGTAGGCTGAAACACCAGGCTTGTGTCAGGGAAATCTCCGTTTTAGTGCCGAAGTTGATCACTCGACGCGGAACCGTCATCGCCCTTACCCAAGGGAGTAAGTAGGTCTCAGTCTTCACTCCATTCTTCGGCATGACCGATCAGATCCCCGATCCGGTCAGAAAACTGATAATCCTGAACCTGC
>JAAUUJ010000186.1 GCA_012030715.1 Synechococcaceae cyanobacterium SM2_3_1
GCAATGGGCAAGAAAAAGCAAGGGTCTTTACGGTTTCAATCCCTGAGAGGGATCAAGGCTTTTTGGGACAAATAGAGTGGCCGGACTGTTTCCTTTGTCAGAGTTGTTTCAATCCCTGAGAGGGATCAAGGCTTTTTGGGACGGCCCGCGATAGAAGGCTTACTGTATTTGGTTTTCATGGTGCAGATGCGCGAATGTCTATAACCCATAGGCTTTCAACTCCAACGCAAAGCTATTATACCCCTGATCGACATGCTGAAACCCTTGATTTCACAGTATTATTCTCCCTGCGCGAGCCCACATTTCTACCCCCACCCTCAAACCCCGCTCCCATCAGCATCACAAACACAACCCCTGGTTCAGACCCCGAACACCCTCCCCCTCGCGCACCTCAGACCAGGAAAATCGAATGATCCCGGGGTTGTTCTCCCCCGATCCGCTCAACCCGCTGTGCACAAGCCCCACAGAGATGGTAGAAGCGAACACTGTCCTCCTCAGGCCGGATCAGTTTGGCCAGCCGCCCCTGTAGCTTCACCAGTTGGACATCCGTAAGATCACACTCAAACAGACTGTATTGCATCCACTGACCATAGGACTTGAGAATCGAGTGGATCTTGGTGCGCCGCTTGTCGCTGGAAATATCATAGGAAATCACGATCTTCATGCTTCTCGTCCTTTAGCGCAATACCAGAGGTGGATATTCCGAGATCTCTGTCTGCAGAAACTTGGCCAGCAAACGCACCTGGATCTCCATCGCCTCCCGGTAAGTACATTGGCGACCCATGACCGGATGCTTGAACTTGCTCTGCATCTTTTGCTCGTACAGCCGCAGAAACAACTTGAGAGGATCAGACCGCAGAGAAACCGCCCCACTCACCTCCTCCACCTCAAAATCTTCTGGGGTCAGCTCCTTGCGGTTCAGGGCCGATAACACCACTGCATCCGCCACCAGAGGGCGAAACTCCTCCATCAGATCCAGGGCTAGTGAAGGTCGACCATACCGTTCCGTGTGCAGATAGCCACAGTAAGGATCCATGCCCACAATATTGATCGCCCCCTGGAGATCATGACGCAGCAAAGCATAGGCAAAACTGAGCAAGGCATTCACAGGATCCCGTGGGGGTCGTCGTTGCCGCTTGCTGAAACGAAACAAGTCATTGCGGATCAGTTGGGGAAAACACTGAAAATAGTCGGCGCTACCTGCCCCTTCCATTCCTCTTAGCCCATTGATCTCGCTACAGTTGCCTACAGTTTTGATCTGACGCCGCAATCGATCCACCACTGGCGACAGAGATGCCTGGTCATGATCCCGTGCTGCCCGCTGTAGAGCTGTGCGGTAATTTTTAAGCTTGCCCCGCACGATAGCCTGGCAGATATGGAGTTTGGTGGCCTCGGAGGCTCCCCACTGGGCAGCCCGCACTACCACATTTTTACTCAGCTCCGGCTCCAGTCGCCCCAGATAACGGCCTGAACCCGTCAAGTAACTCATGGGGATCTGCCGCTGGAGCAGCTCGATCAGTGCCGCTGGAGAAATGGTCGCCCGCCCCAGGATCACGATCCCTTCCACATGCAACAGGGGAAGATCCAGTAACGTTTGTTTCTCGGCCTTCACCAGTAGCCGCTCATCCTGCTTGCCTACAAAGGCATCCGCCTGGGTAATATAAACCGTGCCCATTTATTCCGTCTCCCGATACTTCAACACCTTGCTGGTCGCCTCCGGTAAACAGGCCCCGTACAGACTGCAGCCCCGACAATAGGATCCATAAATCGCCGCAGGTCTCTCTCCCCCCAGCAATAAAGCCCGCACCGCCTCGATCACCGCCACCGTTTCTGCTCGTAAAGCCTCGGTGATGGGGATCTGCTGCCGTTGATGGGTTTTGGCGTTGTAGATAAACCCTGCCTCGATGCGATCTCCGGTCATTTCTTCCAAACAGAGAACCTGTCCACACAACTGCAGGGCATCATTTCTCCCCTGGCCATGGTGATCCCGTTTATATTCCACCGGATACCAGTGACCCTCGACTTGTTCCACCAGATCTGCTCGCCCCACCAGCCTGTAGTGATCCGAATACAGCCAGAGGTTGCGCACCTGCCGCACCTCCCCTCGCCAGCTCTCTCCGGTGGTGTGAACCCGCTCATGCAACAGACTGCCCTCCAGAGTGTAGGCATTGTCGCTAAACTCCCCCAGACAAAACATCCGCCAGCAACGGTGGGGACAATAGCCGTAGTGATTTAAGGCCGCCAGTGGCACCCGATCCTCCTCCATGATTGTTCTCCTGTTCAATGAGCACTGCGAAAGCGACGCCGGACCATGCCCATCCCCATCGGGGTTTTGCGTCCTACCCCTGCGTACAAGGCAAAATCCGCCAGTGTATTGAGTTGCTGGATCACCTCCGGGTCTAGATCCCCCAAAATCTTGTAGGTCACCCGTCCAACACAGCCGATGAACTTACTCCGGGAATCTTTAACCTGCTCGGCGCGAATTTCAAAAAAGCTGGGAAATAAATGCTCCAGGAGCGTAGCCTCAATCTGCAGATCACTATACGTATTCCAGCGCTGCAACAGGCTGCCAAAGACACAATCACGGGTCGGTAATGCAGAGTCAAACTTCCCCTGACGAAACGCCGTGGGGGTACAAAACTCCAAACTCAGATCCCGTTCATCTGGGGAGGCGCGTTCCCACAGTTGGGTATACAGACAACTATTCGCCCAGGGTTGAGTTGATTGCGGCGTTGCTAAGACACTGCTCACCAGCAGATCTGCCGATCCCAGATGCCACGGTTGCTCAGGGTTGAGGTGCAACCACAGCTCCGTCAGCCGCTCAAACAAGGTTTCATCCAGCAGCGAGATCCGCCACCAGCAGGGAGTCCCCGCCGCGATGGGGTGCTGATGCTGCCAGCAAAGGCGTTGCTGGGGTGGCTGTTTTTGCAGTGGGCTGAGGGTAAAGGGCTTGAACTGCGGCTGACTGTGTAATCGCCCCGCCAACTCCGGATCCACAGAAGTTACCAGCGTCAGAAACAACGCATGTAAATGCCGTCCTGTCAGGAATTCAGGATAAATAGGGGTGTGTGGGATCAGGTTCAACACCAGACTGTGGGGCATGAGTCAAGAACCTCTCAACTGAATATCTTCATAGATGGTTTGCAGGGGCAGGGATAAATTCACCGATGACAGCTGCACCTCTTGATCCAGATCCTGAAAAGACTTGCAAAACCACTCCCCTGCTGCAAAGCGGTAAGCCTCTACCCTGATCTCATCCTGGGCCACCAGCACATATTCCTGAAGTGTTGGTAATTTGGCATAGTTCACTAACTTTTCTCGCCGATCTGTTGCTGCCGTTGAGGGAGAAAGGATCTCCACAATCAAAACGGGTTGCCGCTTCACATATGGATCATCATCCTGAGGATCACACACCACCATCACATCGGGGTAGTAGGTTGCCTGCCCTGCTGACTCAATACAGACCTTCATATCTGAGATAAACACACGGCACCCAGATCCCCTCAGATGAGCCCTTAACCGTGAAGCAATCGCCAGGGCAATCAGATTGTGATTCTCGCTAGCCCCTGTCATGGCAAAGATCTGGCCATCCACATATTCATGCCGAATGAGACTCGCCTGTTCCTGAGCTAGATACTCGGGAAAGGAAAGATGGGGCACTTTGGCGAACATCACCGTTCCTCTCCGGGCAACGAGTGGCGAAAACGAAAAGACATGTGGGCAGGTAAACGCAGGTTCTGATCTTCTCCCAGCTCATACCAGCTCCCCTGGATCAGGGCATTCTGGATCAGGCTTACAGGGGGCATATTGATCGAATCGAAACTGATCACCCGATGGCTAAACATGACATCCAGAGGATTCAAGACCAGAGGACAGCGGTGAGTCGCATCGGCAGTCAGAGTGGGCTTGCCCAGGCACTCAAGGGTCACCTCCGCTTTGCTGGACCATTTCCCCAACCGGATCCAGTGGGGCAGTGCAATTGGGTGACGGGTGATCACAAAAAATTCAAACCGACTTTCGGGGGCGATCTCCTTGGCACGGCCATAACTGGGGATGTTTTTCTGGGTGGGGTGCATCTGCACGTGGTAGGCATTGCTGGCATACTTCCAGGTGGTCAAGACGGTGGTGTGGCCACAGGATCGGGCGGGGGTGACATAAATGCCCGCCTCATTTAGCCGTGATAGATGGGCTGCATAGGAAGGGATCTGCTCCCCACAAAAATAGCGATAGCCATGGTCAGGATCGGTCTGAGTCGCGTAGATCTCGCTATCCACCAGGCCCAGGGCATAACAGAGGCCGTAGTTGTGCAAAACTGCCTCGGTTTCGTAAAGTCGCCCAATTTCGCGGGTGGCGTAGTAGAGATGATCGTGTAACTCCAGCAGGCAATGGTAGATCAGGGTCATGATGGTTCTCCTCAGGCTTTGGCAGCACTTTTTTTGCCTTTTTTGATGTGGGCCTCAAAATACTGGTTGGCTTCCTGATTAGCCTGAGTTAATACTGCTCGTAAACTAGTTTCAGATCCCAGAATGGTGGAGATCTCAGTCAGCACAGGCGTGAATGCTTCTCCTAAGTAATCGTGATGGATCACCCGTTCCTGAGTCATGAGTTGTGTGATGGTTGATTGAGCGGCTGTCAGCACATCATCTTCATTGAGGGGATCCGGGGGATTGAGCTGACCCTGAGCTTGCATGGCATCATAAATCGCCTGTGTCCAGCGCAAATTGCTGACAATTTCCCCATCCGCAAAGGTGAGACCGATCAGGTGGTTGCGAACCCGTCCGGTGCGGGTGGTTTGGGCTCCGTAGTGCTGGGTGCGCAGAATGTTATTCATCACATACAAAAAGCCTGCCTCGGTGGCATCCCGCAGGGTGACGATGCTGGGAAAAAACACCTGCGGACGAATATGATCCTGCTGGTTAATACGGCTGGTAACTTCCCCCTGTTTGCTCATGGTGCCACTTTCATAGGGGGCATTGAGGGTAAAACTTTCGTGGGATTCATCAAAGGCAGTAATCGAAAAAGCCGTGTCTACCACTACTTTAGATTTCTCCGATCCAGAATCGCCAATGGCAAAGCCGTAGAGAATGCAATCGGCGTTATTCATGGCAAATTTTTCGTTGTACTCACAGTCTTCAGGCTTCACCAACCCATAGGCCCGCAGCAGTTCTCGCCCCACCAGGCGTTCTGGAGTAGACTGCTTGCGCTTGAACATGGTCAGTCGGCTGATGGGATAACTGTGTTCTGGCAAGATTCCAGCTCGTACTCGCGATTTATTTAACTCTCCATCTGTCTGAAAAAGAGGATAAGATTCTGTGATTCTTACCGTGAGAAAATGCACATACTTTCCCATGGGTTTGTAGGGAATTTGATCATGAAAAAGTTTGGTTGAAAGGGTAGAGAGAAAAGACATAAGCAACCTCCGTAGAGTAGAAAAGATGAAATTCAATCGCAGTGATTATCCCAGCAAAGCCTGCACCAGGATCCGAGAAAGCATCTCCAGATCATCAGGGACCTGATAGAGATTGAGATCCTGTTCAATCAGTTTCGCTTCTCGCTGCAGCCTGCCAAATTGCCAGATCGTACCTGTAGTAACTGCTCCCAGGAGAAGGGGTTGCGGGGGTGTTCGATCCCACTGATCAAGGGCAATTAATTCTGCAGCTAATTGGGTAAAGCCATTGTACAGATCCTCCTGTTTTGCCTCAATAATAATGACATGGTTGCGAGCATTGAGATGATAATCAAAGAATCCCTGTAATTGCAGATTAACTTTAATGGGATACTCAATTCTCAGCTGAGCCTGGGTGTAGTGAACCAGATCCGAAATAATTGGGGCAATGATCATTTCTCGCCGCGTGGTTTCATTAGCCAGATCCACATAAGGCAGCACATCTTCGATGCGAATTCGGGTTTCTTGAGACCGATCCATGGTTCCGGCATAGGTGGGCAGAGTTAATCGCTCCCGTGCCAGGGTATAGCCAAAATCTGCAACCACATCATCTAGATAAGCCCTTAGCTCAAAGATGTGGCTAAACGTGTAGGGTTGATTAAGATCCAGGATCCGTGTCATCTTTCCCCCGTTGTTTTTGATTTTCTTGATCCTGTTCCAGCCGGTAGAGAAATTCACAGGTATTCTTAATCAGGTTCAGCTGTTTACCCGCCAGACGACCCCGATCCCCCTTAAAACACTTCTCAAACACCTCGATCACGAAGTAATGAGCAAACTCCAAAACTGCCTGCCGCTCCTGATCCCGTTCCTGGTGGTTAAAAACCCAGCGTCCTTCGGCAGTCGAACTGTGCACCCGATCCATGAGTTTACACACTTCAGCAGCCACAACATCCACGAGAGCTGATCCTTGATGAACACAGTTATCGGCTTTTAACAGCGTATCCGCAGCCACATCCACAGGTTTCAAGACAGCATTGGCCTTGGGGTTGTAGGCTTTATTGGCCCGATAAAAGCGGCGGTAAAGCTCCGTCAGCCGTTTGGGATGATTCAAGGGGGACTGATCAGCCACGATTAATCTCTCCTGGGTAAAGTCGTAGTGAACATAAGGATCAAAGCAGGGGTAGTACACGCAGGCGTAGAGCCGGATCCGCGCAGGCGAAGGAGTATCTGCCTCCAGTTTGCGACCGATCCGTGCTAGACAGGCAAACACTTGCAAGGGGCTCTCAGCCAGATCAGAGGCCAGCTCTGTAAATTTCCCCCAGTTGGCGTCATAGCCTTTGCCACTGCGTTTGGCATTGACATCCAGATGGATCCCGTAAGCAGCAGTGAGGGCCTGGAGTGGGGCCGCGTGCATCTGATTGGCATCATCCCGCCAGGGGTGCATGAGTTCATCCAGGCGAAAACGATCCCGACGCAACAGTCCACGGATAGCCTGCGGGGCCCCATCCAGAAACACTGTTTCTTCAAACTCAGCCCCATCTGTGAAAGGGGGAATGGGAGACTCAGACACCACCATCTTCACATCCAGGATCAGGGGAAAGGTGAGGGCCAGCCAGGTGGGCATGATCCAGGATTCGGTGTCGGTGGGATCTCGTCCAGGGGGCAGGGCCATGAAGTAAAAAGTGAGGGGGTTGTCTTCGGGATAGGAGAGTTTGAAGGTGCGATCCTGCCGCCGTTGCGGATCCCCGTCGGGTAACTGTTTGTGCTGCTGCAGATCCAGGTCAATTAAAAAACTATCCACCTGCTGATAGCGGGGTTGGCTGAAATCGGGTGGCTGATCTGAACCCACAAAGTGATCCCGTAACCTGGTGTCAAAGCGGGTTTGGGCAATGTTGAGGTACGCCTTCTGCAAAAACTTGTTGGTTTCAGGCGTGAAGTAATAGGTAGGGTAAAAGTACAGGTAGCGGTATTTGCCATCTTCAAAGCGTTTGCCCACTGCCTGGGTTTGATTCATCAAGATCTGGCGCAGCATCATTTCGATGCCCGCAATACTGGAGATATTTCGCTTGGCATTGGATCCTCCTAGCATCTGCTTATTGGTGTAAACCTGGGGGGTAAATAAAACAGCTGATTCCATTTGCTCGGTCACAGTGTAGGCAGAGTGGGAAATCGAGCAGAGCAACTGACGCCCCCGACCCGATTTTTTCGACGTTTCATAGCGGTGCAGTTCATCTTGAAAGCGCTGCACGGTTTCCTGACTTTCTTTCTGAGGCAAGATCACCACTTTTTTGCACCCACTGCCGCAGATCCTCCCAGCCATCCGGCAGATCATAAGGAGCTGTGATCGCTGTTGTTTTCTCTGAAATAAAAGTGATCAAG
>JAAUUJ010000187.1 GCA_012030715.1 Synechococcaceae cyanobacterium SM2_3_1
GCACAATCCCAACTGACCAGCAAGTTAGCCAATCTGATGAGATTGGGACCTGAGCGAATTGTAACCAGTGATCTGCGGCGTGCAGTTCAAACAGCCAGGATAGTTGCACACAAACTTAAATTACCAGAGCCTATTCTGGACGAGCGACTTCGAGAAAGGCACTGGGGAGAACGGCAGGGGCATTCCAGGTTTTCAAATCCTCCTCTACTTGATCATGAGGCACCTGTTGGTGGAGAAAGCCGCTTAAATCTTCAGCAAAGAGTGTTTGCAGCAGCCCAAGAATATCAGGACGGCACTCTGATCGTTACTCATGCTGGGCCAATCCGGGAGCTTACCGAGAGATGGATTCAGACACCCAAAGATGTTGAGCCTGGAGAGTGGTTGGAAGTGTGGATCCCACAGGAATCACACCATGGCAGTCCAGGGTACTGAACAGATTGGCGGTAAGGCTGTTGGGCCTTCCTTGTCGGAACCCAGAAGGCTCCGATCTCCAAAACCCTTGCTATGAATGAAAAAGCCGCTTCGCGAGCGGCTGAGGAAGTGTCAAAGATCTGAGTCGGGATGACAGGATTCGAACCTGCGGCCCTCTGCTCCCAAAGCAGATGCGCTACCAAGCTGCGCTACATCCCGAAGGGCCTGTTTATCCTAGCATCGTTTGTGGATGATCGCAGGATTGGTCAGCTGAAGTTGAGGCCTCAAAACTGATCCAGGCGATGTCTGGGATCTCTTAAGGTTTTCTTTAACCAACGAGACACTTCATCTAAAGAGGCTTCCTGGCGATCCCGTTGTGAAATCAGGCGAGCACGATTGTGTTTTGCCTGCTGGATCAGGGTTTGTAGCGTCTCCACATGGGCTTTGATCCGCTCACAGGTGGTATCGAGTAAACGTGATTTCTCCGCTAGCCGAGCAGCACATGTCTGGTAGGAAGTATCCGTTTCATTTTGGGTCCAGATCACGAAAGCAAGGAGCTGTTCCAAACGATCCGGATGAGGAGTCTCAGACATGGAATCCTAGGGAAGCTGTGCTGCGATTATAACGTTCATGCCTTTGACCGTCTGACTAGGGTTTGGTGACGATATAGACCATTTCTGTGGCAAAGCAAAATTGCTGGATTGACCATCCTTCATCTCTGATCATGGCGCGAAATTGGCGATCATAGGAGGTCAGCATACCTTTGGATTTGCCTGTCAGACTGTGGGCAGGGAAGGACACAACCAGATGAGACGTGCGTAATCCTCTCAATAGATCCAGTCCTGAATACTTTTGCTGGTGTTCCAGACAGGGGAGGGTTTTCAGCAGGAAGGCTACATCAATAGTGAGTTGGGGGCAGGTGTGGCTGATGTCCTGAACCCAGGTTTGTTGGCCAATCCCCATGATTTGCAGGGCATCGGCAATGAATTCCATCATGTCCACATAGATGTCACAGGCATAATAAGTAACTCCAGGGGAGAGAGACATCCAGGGTACAGCCAGAGGGTTGAGGCCACAGGCCAGATCTAAAACAGAGTGGATCGGGGGCAGGTGTTGAAAAAGGGTCTGGTAAAACGGTTCCAAAATCGGGATCCGCTCCCGTGTGGAGAGGTGGTGATTCATCAGGCGCTGGCAGGTGGTTCTCAGATCGGTTGAATGGCCAGAGGCATGAACTAATTCCTGTCGCCACTGCTGATAGTTTGGTGGGCTGGCCAGGTAAGCTCCCCCGATCTGGTGCAATTTGGCCTTGGTGGCTTTAATGGCTGCCTTAAGCTGCTTGCGCTTCTCCAGTTCCTCGGCCCCGATGGCACGAATCAGATCTGGACTGAGATGACGGTATTTGCTGCTGGTGGATAGAGAAGTAAGGAGCTGTTGAAGAGGATCGGGGGAGCGGGAATTCATCGTCGTGAAGAGGAGTTAAACAGATCGGCAATCAGATGCTGATAACGTTCAGTGACCTGCCGCCGTTTGACCTTCAATGTTTGGGTCATCAAGCCATTTTCAATCGTGAAGGGATCGGGAACAAAGCGAAAGTCATGCACCTGATCATCAGCACGGTAACCGGGTCGGTTGCGGATGCGCTGACGCAACTCAGCCAGGAGCAGGGAGCGAACCGCAGAGGTTTGTAACAGGTCGGTGTCCGGGAGTCCCTGAGTCGCGGCCCATTCCTGAATGGCCTCCAGATTGGGATGGATCAGGGCCCCCAGGTGTTTTTCATCCTGACCAACCACCACCATCTGGCTGATGTAGGGACTCTGGCTGCAGACGTCCTCCAGGGGTTGGGGTTCAATATTTTCTCCGTTGGAAAGGACGATGGTATCTTTGGCACGGCCACTGATCACCAGTTGGTAATCGGGAGTTAGCCAGCCCAGATCCCCAGTGCTAAACCAGCCCTCCTCAGAAAGCACCTTGGCGGTGGCCTCAGGATCATTGTAGTAACCCTGCATAATTTGCGGACCGCGAGCCTGGATCAATCCCTGTCGTCCCTGTGGAAGGGGTTGGTGGCTGTCTGGATCGACTATACGCAGCTCGGTTTTGGGAAACGCTGGGCCGACAGTACCCCGGATATTCTGCTCGGGTCGACGGCAGGCCAGCACAGGGGAGGTTTCGGTCAGTCCGTACCCATTCAAAATCGAGATCCCGACCATTTCGTAAAAGAGATCCAGATAAGCAGGCAGGGAGCCACCGCCACTGATGGTATGCCGTAGATTGGGACCCACAGCCTGGCGCACTTTGCGATAAATGACCCGATCCGCCAATTGATGCAGAGGCAACAACAGTCGGTATTGCACTCCTGCCAGTAGGCGTCTAAGGCTCGAGCAATGGTAGTGGGCAATAGACTCGTTGCGGGCAATGCGGCGGGCCAGAATGTACTGCTTGCTGATCCCCTGACTGAAATGGATGATCCGCTGCATGAATGGGCTTTTCTCTTTGAACTGTCGTTGCACGCCCTCGTAAACGTTTTCCCAGATGCGAGGAACCACAATTAAATAGTGGGGTGCCTCCCGCTGCAGATCCTGTTTGATATGGCGGCGATCGGTGTAGACCAGGGTGCAGGCCCGACTGAGTAGAAAATACTCGCAGGCGCGTTCGTAGACATGCCAGGTGGGCAAAATCGAGAGCACTTGATTGCCAGGTGCGGGTTGAATGGCTTCGCAGCACTCGACCTGGTGCATGAGATTTCCGTGGCTGAGCATTACCCCTTTGGGTTGACCACTGGTGCCAGACGTATGAATGATCGTTGCTAATTGTGAGCGATCCAGAGCAGGAGGAACAAACGTCTGTTTCTGGCCCCGCTGTAAGAGATCAGAGAAGCAGAGACCATCGGGAAGGGAGGCATCGCTAAGGCTGATCAGGTGGTGAACCCCCAGGGCTTGCGGGCTCAGGCCCAGTCTTTGCAGTGTTTTGCTGTCCTCTACGATCAGGGTGGTGCAGCCTGTGTTCTGCAATATGAAGCGTAACTCCTGGGGATCCGCCTGGGAACTGCGCGGCACATCCACCAGGCCCGCAAACAGAGAGCCCAGATCGGCTACTAACCAGCGGGGACTATTGTCGGCAAACAAAGCCACCCGCTCTCCCACCTGCAGGCCCAACGACTGTAAGCCACCTGCAAACCACTGGATCTGTTGAAAGAGTTCCCCATAAGTCAGCTCAACTTCAGGCACACTGTGGGGATCGCGGAGGGCCGTTAGGTGTGGATGCTGCTCTGCCAGTAGCTGAAAAATCGTGAACAGTGTGGTGGTTGCTTCGGTGTTGCGAGCCGATGTAGATGCGGTCATTGTTGACTGTCCTGAAATTAGGTCTAAATGAGAAGTTGTTATGAGTCTAAAAAAAGTGCTCCCTGGCTGGGGGAGAATGAGGCCAGTTCTACAACTGGGACCCTTACTTTTGAGCATGCTATTGGATTAGCCTACACTCAATGGCGGAAAGAAGAACAATAGGTAGATCCTGATGATCACGATTGATGAACGGATGAATTTGCAGTGAATCAGGTGCAGGTGTTTATCGCCATCAGCCTGGATGGTTATATTGCCACCCTGTCGGGAGGGGTAGATTGGCTTTTTTCTGATCAAGATTATGGGTATACCGACTTCTTTGCAACGGTTGGCACCGTGATCATGGGCCGGAAAACCTATGAACAGGTTCTCAGTTTTGGTGAGTATCCCTATGCCCAGAAGCAGGGATTTGTGGTGTCACGCACCCGGCAGGGAGACCAGGATCCGGATGTGAAGTTTGTCAGTGGCAATTTACCAGAATGGGTGGCATCTCTGCGTGAGAGCAGTCCGGGGCATCTCTGGGTGGTGGGGGGCGGCCAGTTGATCGGCAGTTTTGCAGAACATCGCCTCATTGATTGTTTGATTCTGTCGATTCATCCGATCTTATTGGGGCAGGGGATCCCTTTACTCCAGACCCCGAAACTGCTGAATCAATGGTTCCAGCTGCAGGAGGTGATCCCCTACGAGACGGGATTGCTGCAGGTGATATATACCTCCCTCTAACTATTCTGGTGAGACCTGGTTATTTGCATGCTGGGAACAGCGGCACAGGTGAGATCTGAAGATCGCTTTCTCAGACTGGGCAGATGTTTATAGGAAACAGTCTTTGATGTAAATCTATCTTTCACTGTCTTTACACAGAGTTGAGAGGGACATGCCATCTGCAGGCTTTTGCTATAACGTACTCACACTTACCCGATTGCCATGTTGAACTTCCGATCAATTGCCACCGCTGGATGCTGTTCCCTCCTCTTGACCGGGTTTCCCTGCGAATCCAGTTGGAGTGCTCCCTTCGCTGCCTCAGACTCTGCTTTCCTGCTTGCCCGCCTTGAGACAGATCATCAGCGGTTACCGGATGTTTCTCTGCTCCCTACAGCCGCTCACTTTTCCTTTCGGATCCCTCCCCAATTTGATCAGGCTCGCCCCTTTTCGGAAGGACTGGCAGCGGTGGAAGTGGGGGAAAAGTGGGGATTTATTAACCGTGCAGGCACGCTGGCGATCCCGATCCAGTACGACTTTGTTGCTCCTTTTACGGAGGGGAAGGCAGCGGTCCGCTATCAGGGACAGTGGGGTTACATTGATCGCACGGGGGCCTGGGCCATACCTCCTCAGTTTGATCGGGCCCACAGCTTTTCGGAGGGACTGGCAGCGGTCCGCCGCGAGGGAAAGATGGGGTTTGTGGATCCCCAGGGGGAGTTTGCTATCCCTCCAACTTTTCGGGTGGCGGGTCGCTTTTCGGAGGGGTTGGCTTCGGTACGCACTACTCAAGGAGCCTGGGGCTACATTAATCGGCAGGGACAGTTAGTGATCGAGCCCCAGTTTCAAGATGGATCCCGTTTTTCCCAGGGGCGGGCTGTAGTCAAGATTAATGGCCGCTTTGGTTACATTGATACCACTGGCCAGCAGATCGTGCCCCCCATTTTTGAGCAGGCCCTGATCTTTTCCAATGAACTGGGATTAGTGATGGTGAATGGTCTCTGGGGCTTTATCGATCGAGAGGGAGAGTTTGTTATTACACCCCGCTACCGCAATGCCCTCAAATTTTCAGAGGGGGTGGCCCTGGTGGAAGTCGAAGGACAGCAATTCTACATTGATCAGACGGGTACACCTGTTTTCCCCTATCCGCTCAATCTGGGCTATAGTATCGCCCTCAACTTTTCTAATGATCTGGCTCCGGTGAGTATCACAGGCCTCTGGGGTTTTATCGATCGCTCCGGTGAAATGCTGATCCCGCCCCATTTTGAGGAAGCAAAGATGTTTTCTCAGGGACTCGCTGCCGTGCGGGTCGATGGCAAGTGGGGGTACATTGGCAGCCCCCGCCCCCGTCAGGAATCCTCTCCAGATCAGGAGCAAGATTAGCCGAAGCGACCGCTCACATATTCCTCGGTTTCCCGCTGGCTGGGGGCATTAAAGATCTTGGTAGTGTAGTCATATTCCACCAGTCGGCCAAAGCGCACCCCATTTTCATCTACCTCAGCGTTGTAGAAGGCCACCATATCGGAAACCCGCGCCGCCTGCTGCATGTTGTGGGTCACGATGACAATCGTATACTTCTGCTTCAGTTCCTTAATCAGCTCCTCAATGCGCAGCGTGGAGATGGGATCAAGGGCAGAACAGGGTTCATCCATCAAGATCACTTCCGGTTCTACTGCCAGGGTGCGGGCAATACAGAGACGCTGCTGCTGGCCTCCAGAGAGGGAGGTTCCTGGTTGCTTGAGTTTGTCTTTGACTTCATCCCAGAGGGCTGACTGCCGCAGGGTACGCTCCACCAGTTCATCCATGTCCCCTTTAAAACGGGCAATGCGAGGACCGTAGGCGATATTTTCATAAATGGTTTTGGGGAAGGGGTTGGGTCGCTGGAAGACGATACCGATGCGGCGGCGAAGCTCCACTGCGTCCACTTCCGGCCCGTAAACATCAAAGTTGTGGTAGAGAACGTGACCCCCAACCCTGGCCCCCAGGATCAGGTCATTCATGCGGTTAAAGCAGCGCAGGATGGTGCTCTTGCCACAACCAGAGGGGCCAATAAACGCTGTCACCTGGCGGGGGGCAATATCCAGCGTCACCTGGCGCACGGCATGGAAGGATCCGTAGTAGACATCGGCCTCCCGAGTGGCCAGCACAGGCACTGGTTTGGATTGTGAACGTCCATCAGTATTAACACTCGCCATACCCACCCCTTGGTCTCTGTCTAGTCAGGATCAATGTATTTGCACTCAAGATTTAGTAACGTTGCTCAAAGCGGTTGCGCACATAAATGGCTGACGCATTTAAAATTAACAAGGCCACTAGCAAAATAATGATCCCTGCTGCCGCCAGTTGCTTGTAGGCATCCTGGGGCTGAGAGATGTTGAAATAGATCTGCAGTGGCAAGACAATAAAGCGGGAAAAGAGATTGGGATTGGTGGTGATGAACACCAGACCGCCAATGATCAATAGGGAGGCGGAATCACCAATCGCTCGGGAGACCCCGATGATCACCCCGGTGAGGATGCCGGGGAGCGAATAGGGAAGCACATGGTTGGAGATGGTCTGCCACTTGGTGGCCCCCACCCCGTAGGAAGCCTCCCTCATGGAGAGCGGAACAGACCGAATCGCTTCCCGTGATGCCACAATGATCACAGGCAGGATAACCAGAGACATGGTCATGGATCCGGCCAGGACCACAGGGCCCAACCCGATCAGCCGCACAAACAAGCCCAAACCCAGCACCCCATAAATCACAGACGGAACACCAGCCAGGTTGGCAATATTCAGCTCCAGCAACTGGGTAAAGCGATTTTTGGGAGCGTACTCTTCCAGATAGATGGCAGATCCTACCCCCAAAGGCACCGCGATCATCAGGGTAAAGACGGTGATCCACATCGTCCCCAGAAGCGCAATGCGGAACCCCGCTTCATCTGGATTGACCTGCGAGGGCACATTGGCAATGGCATTCCAGTCTAGGCGAGGCAATCCATCCGCCAGCACTCTCAGCATTAGCAGGGCCAGCAGGATAATACCCAAGAAGGTACCCACCAGGCAGATCACCTGAAAGATGCGACCATTGCGATTGCGCTGATCGAGTTTGGGGGTAAAGTTTTTCCCCTGACGGGTTTCATCCATAGATGGCGACA
>JAAUUJ010000031.1 GCA_012030715.1 Synechococcaceae cyanobacterium SM2_3_1
GAGACCTGCTCCACCTCAATGGGCTTGCTTTCTACATCGGCGATCAGAATTATCTCAGACTGAGTTGAGGTCGATCCGATTGCAATTCTCTGATGATCACCTGCGCACGATGATTCCAGCCACAAATAATCATATGATTTTGAAAATGATAAGAGCTCATCCCTTTTTCTTCGAGTAATCTTTCTTGAATTAGAACACTGGCAATCGTAGCACTGAAGACTCCTAACAAACCAATGCCGAACATCATCAACAAGGACGCGACAACCCTGCCTCCCCATGTTGTCGGAGTAATATCTCCGTAGCCGACCGTGGTTAGCGTCACCATGCACCACCAGACAGCTTCCTCAACCGTTAGATCGGATTCAAAAAATAGGATACTGACAGTGCCGATCCCGATGATGATGGCGATATATAGAAACAACTGACTCAGGGTTTCGCTGAAGAAAGATCTCCACAGCCGAGGTAATCGCAGTTGCAGCCCCATGCTATTTTTTGCTGTCATGATGAATTAAAACCATCTTGCTAGCTCCCTGCACCCAATGATCCCATTTCATCTTTCCAACTTCATTCACCAGCAGCGCTGGATCCGTTGGGGTCTGGGTCTGATGGGAGTTTTCATCGGTCTGGGGATACTGATCTTGGCGGGGCGATCGCATCCAACTCCCCCCCAGTTGTCTAACTATGCCCTTACCAGCCAGTCGGTTTTTAACCAGCTGCAATCCTATCCTGTGCAACCGGATCCGCCTACCCCTGCTTTCCGTGCTACTCATCCCTGGGAGGGTCGCCTGATCCTGCCCGAGCCTGATCCGGCATTCCCTGGCGATTGGGTGTGGGTGGAGATCTACCAGGCTCCTGCCCCTTATCGGGCGTTGGTGGGTCGCACCTTACGCTTGCAATGGGAAGCGTCTGCCCCCATCCAGACCTATATGCAGGCTCTATCCACAGATGTTCACCTGGGAGAAGCCGCACGCAGCTTTCTGTACCGAGGCAATATTCTGCCCCTGCGGCTCCATGATCGGGGGGAAGTCGGTCCCCTACAATCAGTGGCCGGAGCTCGACCGCTGGATGATGTGGTGGTCAGTCTTCAAGAGGTCTCGGTGATCCCGACCGAAGCCGCGGATCCGTATCTCCAGATCACCCAGGAACCACTGCAGATCACGGGCCGATTCTACGGACTGGTGGAGATCGTGGAGCCCGTCCAGTTCCAGGATTGGCAGAATTTTCTCTGTCCAGCACTTCCCCCTTGCCCCTCCCCACAGTTTTGGGTGCGGCCCTTCAATACTGCCACTCAAACCTTTCAGGGGTCTCCATTCCAGATCCAGATTCCCCAGCAGCTGCCAACGCGGACAGGCATTTTTCCCTCCACGCCCTATCAGATAGAAGCCTCTGCTGCTGGACAGGCTGGCTGGTACATCTACGGAGCTGAGGATGTAGACCAGAATTTTGTGGTGCAGGCGATCCAACCCCGTGCTTTGCTGCAGCTGCAACCGGATCGGATCATTCAAGGGCGACAGGCCAGTCTGGACTACCTGCTACGGCACAAGTGGGATGATGTCCAAGATCGTAAGGGGACCATCGAACGAGTCCTACTGGACCCAGATCCCGCTTCTGCAGCTGCACCTCTCTCTGTCTGGAATCAAGGGGATCAAGCCCTCCTGCTCCATCTCTTCGGCGGCATCGGGGGACCACGCGCTGAAGGAACCCCTTTTGCTACGGTGCCAGGTCACTTTGCTTTTGGCTGGGGCAACATTCAACAGGAACCCCTATCTCAGGAACTGCAGTGGGATCTGAACTACATTCAGGTCTATGCCCACAATCCCCAGGGCATCATTGCTGGGCCTGTGAGCTGGGCCAACTATATGGGCGATCTGCAACGGGGCTGGTTGGGCACCCGTCCGGTCTCGGATATTCTGGTTAACTTTCCTCCCCTGACCCAGGATTACGACTTTGATGGCGTCACTCTCTCCCCGATGCGGGACCTGCTGATCCAGTTGCAGGGCATGGCCGCCCGCTACCGCACTGGCGATGGCACCGGAGTTGCAGCCGTGAGTCCCGCCACCTCCTGTGTTCAGGATTCCAGTCAGGCCCTTTACCTCACTATTGAACGGGTGAAAGAACAGGTGAGATCCCACCCTCAGATCCAGGCCTGGTTGCAGGCTCACCCGGAGGCGGCACAAACGCAGCGCTTTGCCCAGCTGGTTGCCTTCAGTCAGGATCTCGAAGATCTACTCCAACCCTTTGGGCAGGTCCGCCGCGACTGGCAACTCAATGCCGCCACGCTGGTGGGGATTGGTTCGCATACGGATCCCCTGGAATGGGTACAGGATGCGGATCTGCTTTCAGCACTGCTCAGCTGGCGCACCATGATGCCCCGTCGCGCCCAGGATGAACTGACCAGTCTTTTTCTCGTCCATGGGGCCAAGCTCTGGGTCCTGAAAACCTATCAGGTGGGTGGCTGGGATGCCAGTATCGAACCTTTGGCACCCACAACACTATTGGGACAGATCCCATTGATCTCCAGCCTCTGGCAACGGCTCTTTCTCAGTTTGACAACCCTGCCCACCACTCAGGAATGGCTGTTGTCTCTGGCACTCCTGATCCTCTTCGCAGGGATCACCTTACCTGTGGGGGTGA
The DNA here is from genome assembly GCA_012030715.1 of Synechococcaceae cyanobacterium SM2_3_1. Lineage (GTDB taxonomy): Bacteria > Cyanobacteriota > Cyanobacteriia > Thermostichales > Thermostichaceae > JAAUUJ01. Next base: position 2,635 of record JAAUUJ010000031.1, read on the forward strand.
GAGTGGGGTTTCTCTTCTGGTCGCCAACTGCAATACGGGCATTGCCACTGCTCTTCAAGATCCTGGCGTCCTTTTTTATACCAGTGTTAGCCGAGGAATTATTTTTTCGTGTAATTCTGATTCCGCATCCGCAGGAAATGTATGCTCCGTTAGTCTGGCTAGGATGGGCCATTTTCAGTTTGGCCATGTTTATGCTTTACCACCCGTTGCAGGGCTTAACCCTTTCTCGAAAGCGACGGGCAACGTTCAGCAACCCTATGTTTCTGACCCTGGCTACTGGCATGGGGATCATCTGCACAATCGCTTATGGCTTAACAGGATCCATCTGGCCTGCCATTTTGATCCACTGGATCTGTGTGCTGGCGTGGTTATATCTTTTAGGGGGTGAAGTGATGCTGCGAGTCACTGGAGGTCAATCGGATACCTGATTTTCGTATCTTTTCGTCATCTACCGTGTGACCCGACTCCCTCTTCCCTCAACCCCAAGATCGAAGGCGATACAAATACGCTCCTGATCCGCTGCGAAAGGAATCGTGCGGTGATATAGATAAGACGGGAACAGGATCAACATGCCCACCTGAGGCTGGACACAGTGAGGGGCATGATCCTGCTTGAGATCAAAGCGCTCAGGATAGCAGCCGAACTCAATGCACCCCTGAGGATCCTGATCCAACACCTGCAAGTAGTAGACACCACTGACAACTCCAGAAGGATGAATATGCGGGATCTGATGTCCCCCCTTCTGCATAACTACACCCCAGAGATCAGAGATCTGTAGCTGTTGATTGGCATAAGCAGCATAAGGGTGTTGAGCATCATGGGCGAGCTGCTGCAGAAATTGACTCCCCTGTTTTTGGATCAGCGTCTTCAGCTGAGTTAGAGCCGCAACCTCTGCTTTCACTAAATTGCCTGTGTGATAGCCCTGACGGGTGGCATTACCCGATTTTTCCCAGGCAAGCGTGGGGTGACTTTTCAGGAATTGGATCAGAGCTGCGTTCATCGCCTCCAGATCTGCTTCTGGTAAAACCTGATTACACTGCAAGATGTTAAAGATCTGGCCATAGTCCAGCAGCACATTCAGAGAAGGATCCCCTGGATGCACTATTGCTGAAATTGTCTTCAGAGAAAGCCCATGGGTATTCAAGGGATCAATTTCCAGACCCCGATTAGTGGTCTCAAGTGCAGCCTTCGCCTCTCCTTTCACCAAATGCAGATCCGCCAGATTAAACCAGGCATCACCCAAAGTTGAGTTGAGGTCCAGACATCGCAACAGTGTCGCTTCGGCGGCTTCGAATTGGTGATCCCAGATCAGGGCATTTCCCAGGTTCAGATGAGCCTCAGCATCCGTGGGGTTCAGATCAATAGCCCGCTGGTAAGCCTGAATCGCATCCTGAAATTTCTCCTGTTTCTGGAGCACTTTACCCAGATGCTTGTAGGCCATGACATTGCCAGGATCCAGTTGGGTTGCTTGCCGATAGTGTCCAGCGGCTGCCTCCAGATCGCCCATGGCCCAGCTGACATCCCCCATATTGATCAGGGTGAAGGGGTTGGGCCGGATCTGGATTGCTTTTTCATAACTGCGCAGGGCATCGGCAAACTGATACTGAGCAAACTGCAGCAGACCGAGATTGTTAAAGACTTCCATCGAAGGCTGCAGTTGAGCCGATTTTTGGTAGCTGGCGGCAGCAGCTTCTAGATCCCCATTCCTCTGCAAAGCCCGCCCCAGATTGAAGTGCGCCAGTGCATTGTCAGGGTGTTGTTGGGCAGCGGTCTTCAGGATCGCAATCGCCTCCTGTTGTTCTCCATGATGATCCAGCATCACTCCCAGAGCACTGAGGGCATCTCCCCAGTCCGGTCTGGACACCAGGGCTTGGCGCAGATGGTGGATGGCCTGATCTCGGTATCCCTTCTGGTACTGGATCAGACCCATGAGGTAGAGAGCCTCCGGGTGATCAGAATCAAGCTTCAGGGCCTGTTGACAGGCATACTCGGCCTGGGCCAGTTGACCAACCTGAAACAACTGCATGCCGTTGGTGATCCACTGCTGCAGAAGATTGAGATCTGCAGAGCCTTGGGAAGACGAGGAGGGTTGACTGGAAAAGCCACGAGCTTTTTTGTGCTTCATGGAAACTCGGCAAGGTGAGCATCTCTCATAGGGTATCTCTTAAGGGATAGGATGTTGATCCTGGGATTTGAGATATAGCAATCAGACTTCAGATGAAAGACGCAAGCAGACTCAAGTCCCTATCTATCAAGCAGGGCAACCTCACAGATCTCATGAATCATGTCTGGTTGCTATATTCATTCGATAAAACACAAAAAAAACAATAATTCCCGTTCCAGCAGAGGATGATGCTAGCGTATATGGCAGGCCAGTCCAGACAAAAGCGGACATCTTTCCAGTTAATCTCTGGATGAAGGGATTTCCAGGGCATTTATACTGTAGAATATCTTCCTCACATCTAAATATATTAGCAATTAATCTTGTGGAAATAGCAACATAGAGAGGATGTGTTAGGTACATAGAACAACCGAACAGGATCCCAAAGATACGAAGTATTGGATGCATTTCTACTACCTATCCTCATTTGTCTCGATAAACTAAGCTGATCCTATTCAGACCAACTGATTCAGCAGTATTGTGTTGTGCCAGTTTTGAAAGTGGTTCTTGGCTTCAATCGCTGATTTCATCCTGTCAGGCAGCTAATCCTATAGAGATTTCAACCTGTTTAGTCCTCGCCAACAAGTGATGTCCCAAGACGATCCCAAGCAGTGACTTGAACGGCAGCAGGCTCAGGTTAGCTCTACCGATCCTTAAACAGCTCGGGCAAACGGCTGTTAAGTATTCCCAGGAAAGATCTAGCCCTTCCTAGACCTACCCTAAAATAAGGGGCAACCTCTGTGTGTCCATCGCGCTTCCATGAACTTTGCTGACAAGTTAGCGGTCTCCCTCACCCGTCGTCAAAGCCTGCTCTGCGTAGGCCTGGATCCCAACCCTGATCTGGTTCCTGCTCGCTTTCGTAGTAGATCTACTATTCTTTTAGCTCTGCAGGAATGGCTGAAGGTACAAATCGCAGAGACAAGTGATCACGTCTGTGCCTACAAGCCAACGCTGGGCTTTTACCAGGCTCTCGGTGTTGCCGGGATCGAACTACTGCTGCAGGTGTTGGAATGGATTCCGGATGGGATCCCAGTGATTCTCGATGCCAAACACAGTGATCTCCACAGCAGTACATTGCTGGCCGAGACAGTGTTTCGCAACTGGGGTGTAGACGCCATCACCCTCTCTCCTTTCGCAGGACAGGATCAGGCGGCCCCGTTTCTGGTGCATGCGGATAAGGCCGTCTTTATTCTTTGTCGCTCCGCTAGTCCTACTGCATCCCTGATCCAGGACTACCCTCACCCCGAGAGCCCCCTGTACCTCCAGATCGTCAAAGAGGTCCGTACCTGGGGAACACCAGAGGCAGTTGGATTAGAAGTGGCGTCCCCCACCCCCGAGATCCTGGCGCAGGTGCGCTCTTTAGCTCCCGAACGCTGGATCCTGGCTCGTAGCCTCTGGGCCCAACGGGATGACCTGAGTGAGACGCTGGCCGCAGGTTTAGACCGACAGGGAGCAGGTCTGATCATTCCAGTTGCTCAGGATCTATTGGGGCAGGAGCATCTCTGTCAGCACATTCAAGGTGTGCGGGATCAGGTGAATCAGATGCGAGCACAGGTGATGGACCGAGGGGCTGCCTGTAGCCTGTGGACCCCAAATGTGTGCCTACTGGATCAGGATCCACACACCGATTTGATTCTGCAACTCTTTGATCTGGGTTTTATTTTATTTGGGGACTATGTCCAGGCCTCCGGCGCTGTCTTTCCTTACTATGTGGATCTGCGAACCATTATTTCTAATCCTCAGGTGTTTCAGCAGATTTTGAATGCTTACGCAGAGATTCTGGAATCACTTCAATTTGATCGCATTGCAGGCATACCCTACGGAGCTTTACCCACCGCTACAGGTTTATCCCTGCGTTTACATAAACCGATGATCTATCCCCGTAAAGAAGTGAAAGCCCATGGCACCAAAAAGGTGATCGAAGGAGCATTTCATCCAGGCGAAAAGTAGTGGTGATCGATGACATTATGATCAGTGGCAATAGTGCTCTGGAAGGTGCCACCAAGCTCAAGTCCGCAGGTCTGGAAGTGGAAGACATTGTCGTCTTTATCGATCACGAGCAAGGCGTGAAAGATCGGTTACGGGCTCTGGGGTATCGCAGTCACTCCGTCATGGGCATTTCTCAGATCACTACCACGCTCTATCGGGCAGGCCGGATCAATCGGGAGCAGTATCAACTCCTCACCCATGCGTAGGTAGGTTAGGCTAGTAGAGATACCTTCCACAGACAAGACTCATTTCACCCTTAGCGGGAGTGGGGAGATTGAGATGAAAAACCGGATCGCGGCGGCACTGCTAGCTTTTTTTCTCGGACCCTTGGGGATCCATAAGTTTTATCTGGGCAAGAACGTCGAGGGAGTTCTCTATCTGCTTTTTTCCTGGACCTTGATTCCGGCAATTCTGGCCTTTTTTGACTTCATTGGTCTTTTAATCACCTCTGATGAAGTCTTTGATGCCCGCCACAATCCTCAAACTCGCCTGTTACTAGGTTCCCGCACTGCTCAAGATATTACCGCTGCGATTGCTGATCTAAAGCAGCTTTACGAGATCGGAGCAGTGACCGCTGAAGAATACGAAGTGAAACGTCAAAAGCTTCTACAGGAGTTGTAAGTTTTTGCCCAATGAATCCTGCGGAAGACGGACAACATGAATGAATATGGACCAAAACCAGGCAGCTCGGGTCAGTTTGGTAGTTTCTGGCGATTTATATGGCGACTGCTCTCTCGGATCCGCTGGGGAAAGACTGCTCAGAGAAAGATCGATATCAACACCTGCTCCAAACATGAAATGGTCTACAGGCTGGGCTTACCGATTGTGTATGCCAACGATATCGAACGGCTGCGCCATGAGGGTTATCAGCTCACCTCTATTGAGGATCTGTGGGAGATCGTGGGAATTCCCGAACCTACAGCTCGGCGCATCGAACCCTTGCTTGTGTTTCGCTACAGCATGCAGGGGGAGGCAACTGGATCCTGGCGACGGTTGAACACCTATTCTGTGTCGGAGTTGATCGCCTGTGGCATTGAAGATGCTCTCGCCAACCGGATTGTGGAGGAACGAGAACAGCAGGGACCCTACCGATCACCTGTGGATGCCAGACGCCGGGTGGGTTTGGATCTGCACCGTTACCAGCGGCTGCTCTAGCCCAACGCAAAGAGGGTAACCCGATCTACCCAAAGACTTACTGCCGCACTAACCTTTGCCTTAGCTTCTTGATCTTGTCCCGAAGCTCAGCCGCTTTTTCAAACTCCAGCTCAGCTGCTGCCTGTTTCATCTTCAGTTCCAGTTGACTGATCAGTTCAGGGATCTCTGATAAGGGAATGTCATCCGACATCTGGAAGGCCTTTTCTAACTCCCGATCGTTGAGTTTGCGAGAAATAGAGAGAAAAGAGAGGATAGCATTGCTAGAAGTTTTGATAATGGGACGGGGTGTGATGTTGTGCTTCTGGTTATACTCCAGCTGGATCTGACGTCGCCGCTGAGTTTCGCCTATTGCCCGCTCCATACTGCCCGTGATGTTGTCGGCATACATGATCACATGCCCCCGCACATTGCGTGCTGCCCGCCCGATCATCTGGATCAACGAACGCTCCGCCCGCAGAAAGCCCTCCTTATCCGCATCTAAGATCGCCACCAGTGACACTTCTGGCAGATCCAACCCTTCCCGCAGCAGGTTCACCCCCACCAGCACATCAAAGGCTCCTTCCCGAAAATCCTGCAGGATCTCGATCCGTTCAATGGAGGTAATCTCACTGTGCAAATACCGCACCCGGATACTGCGCTCCTGAAGATACTCCGTCAGATCTTCCGCCATGCGTTTGGTCAGGGTCGTGACGATCACCCGCTCCGCCAGACCATCCTGAGAGCGATCCAGGCGCAGATAAATTTCCCCCAACAGATCATCAATCTGTCCCGCTGTGGGCCGCACATCTACATTCGGATCCACCACCCCTGTAGGCCGGATCACCTGTTCTACCACTCGACCTGTGCCCGGCATATAGATCTTCAGTTCTGGCTTGCCTTCTGCGCGCACCGAGAATCTCGCTCCTGACTGCTCCAACTCCCAGTCTCCTGGGGTGGCCGAGACAAAGATCGCCTGATTTACCTTGCCCCAAAATTCCTCCGACTTCAGGGGGCGGTTATCCACAGCACTGGGCAGACGAAAGCCATGATCCACCAGCACCTGCTTGCGAGCCCGATCCCCGTTGTACATCCCGCGGATCTGGGGCACCGTGACGTGGGACTCATCCAGCACCAACAGCCAGTCATCTTCAGCAAAATAGTCCACGAGACAGGAGGGAGGCTCCCCCGGTTGTCGGCCTGTTAAATGACGGGAATAGTTTTCAATGCCATTGCAATAGCCCACCTCCCGCAGCATCTCCAGATCGTAGCGGGTGCGCTGTTCCAGGCGCTGAGCCTCCAGAAGTTTACCCTCCTGCTGCAATTCCTCCAGCCGATCTTCTAGCTCGGCATCAATATCGATCAACGCCTGCTGCAGATGCTCCTCTGGGGTGACAAAGTGGCGGGCAGGATAGAGACGCAGTGAACTGAGACTGGAAAGGATCTCGCCACTCACCGGATCAATCAAGCGAATCGCTTCGATCTCATCCCCAAAAAACTCAACTCGGATCACACGGTCTTCATAGGCTGGCACCACCTCCAGCACATCCCCCTTCAAGCGAAACCGCCCCCGGATCAGGTCCAGATCATTGCGTTCGTACTGGATGGAGGCCAGATCGCGGAGGAGGGCCCGCTGATCCATCTCTTCTCCGACCTTGAAGGGCACTGAGGCATTGAGATATTCCTCCGGCATCCCCAGACCATAGATGCAGCTCACCGAAGCCACCACGATCACATCCCGACGTTCAAACAGGGAGCGGGTAGCAGAGTGCCGCAGCATATCGATCTCGTCGTTGATCGAGGCGGTTTTGGCAATATACGTGTCGGTAGTGGGGACATAGGCCTCCGGTTGATAGTAGTCGTAGTAACTAATGAAGTATTCCACCGCATTGCGAGGAAACAGTTCCCGCATCTCGTTACACAGCTGGGCTGCCAGAGTTTTGTTAGGAGCCATCACCAGGGTGGGCTTCCCGATCTGCTCGATCACATGGGCAATACTGAAGGTCTTTCCGGTTCCGGTGGCTCCCAATAGGGTTTGATAGCGGTGGCCTGCGCGGATCGACTCCACCATCCCGGCGATCGCTCGGGGTTGATCCCCCATGGGCTGGTAAGCAGCATGTAACTCAAACACAGACATGAGCGGATCCTGAGGGAACGAGGGATGTAGGACAGGATAGCTCAACCCCAGTTTGAAGATCCCCAGTAACAGGCTGTCTCCAAATGGCTCATTCCAGGGGTAGGGATCAGGAGTGGATGTACTCCTCGATCAGGGGCCGCACTGAAGTCAGGTCATAGCCTCCCTGGGCCGCCCATTCCATCAATTCCTCTAAAGATCCGTTGCCTGCTTTTCCCTGCACCATGGACCAGAGAATGCAACTGCGGGTTCCTGAGAGACAGTGGGCCACTACTGGAGCCGGATTATCCTGCAACGCCTGAGCAAAGACATCCACCACCTCAGGGGTGAGGGTGCGCAAGGTCAAGGGAATGTAGACGTAATTGAGACCTGCTTCCTCCGCCAGGGTTTGTGCTTCGGTAGAGGAGAGCTGATCGGCGGCCTCTCCATCCGGACGATTGTTGATGATGGTCTTATATCCTGCGGCAGCCAGTTCCGCAAAATCAGATGGTTCCAATTGCGGGGCGACTGCGAAGCCTTCAGCCAAGATCCTGGGTTGCACCATGATGAGTTCCTTGGGGAGATTGAACAGGATTTCACCAGAGCTACGCTATCACAATCGGCTTGCTCTTAACCCTGATCTCTGACCAGAGAACATTCTCAGCCCAGGATCTTCATACCCGTGGGACACGGTAGCGCTGTTCGATCCACTCCCTAACTTCAGCCTCGGTTTCGACCCAGTAGTGGCGGCGGCTCACCGGATCAAAGATGTGCCAGCAACGGCTGCCTTCTAAATTCGCCTGGTAGCGGATGATGGGCTCAGTCGCGCTGGTGAGAGAACTGAGCATCTGATCCAGCAGAGACTCCCAGAAAGAAAGGACTCGACTCCCAACCCAGCGCAATCGCAGTGGACCTGAAGATCGGGATTTCAAGGAAATAAACATACCCATTCCTCTTGAACAACCTCATCTCCACTATGGCTCGCTCTCCTGCAGATCAGAAGGTACAGTTTCACAAAAATCCAACTAGACCAGTTTCTCGAAATCACAACTGGTTTGCCTGGATGAGCCAGAACTGTACCAGGTCAGGGGCTGCGGGATCGCTTAGAGTGGGGTGACAGCTCTGCCATCAGGGAGGTCTGGTCAGATGAGGATGGTACTGGATCGACAGTCAACTCAACCGGTTTACCAGCAAATTCGAGATCACCTGCAGCAATTGATCACCACCGGAGCGCTTTCATCGGGAGAACGATTACCTTCTATTCGTACCCTGGCCCGCTCGCTTCAGGTGAATAAGCTCACAGTTCTAGAGGCTTACGGGCTGCTAGAAGCCGAGGGATTGGTTTCTGCCCGTCAGGGATCTGGTTACTTTGTGGATCAGATGCTATCTGCACCCGTTCAACCCTCTACCTTTGCCCCAAACCAGGATGTGGTGGTTTGCAACAGCCGTAGCCGTACCTTTCTATACACTTACGATCAGTCAATTCTGGCCCATGACTGTCAGAGTGTTATTGATCTGAGCTGTAGTTTTCCTGCCAGCCCTCCCCCAGAGTTGCAGCGGATCTGTCGGCGGATGGCGGCCAGTGCTGATCAGCTGTTTAGCTACGATGCAGTTCAGGGACAGACCCTTTTGCGGCAGCAAATTGCGCAACTTCTGCTCCAGCGCGGCATTCAAACCAGCTGTGAGGATCTCCTGATTACGAATGGATCGATGCAGGGGCTGTGGCTGAACTTTCAATATTTTCTCAAGCCAGGGGACTGGGTGGTGGTGGAGAGTCCCACGTTTCAGGGGGCATTGTCAATTCTGGAACAGCTGGATGTGCGGCTGATCGGGATCCCCATGACGTCGGAAGGTATCAATCTGGAGTTACTGGAACAATACCTGCACAGCCATGCTCCCAAGCTGATCTACACCATCAGTACGCTGCACAATCCCACCGGACTGACCACATCTCTACAGCACCGTCAGCAGTTACTGGACCTGGCCCAGCGCTACCAATGCCCGATCCTGGAGGATAACGCTTATGAAGGTCTGAATTTTGAACCTGTTCCTCCTCCCTTGAAGGGGATCGATACAAGGGGATGGGTAACGTATCTGGGCACCTTTTCCAAAACCCTGTTACCTGGAGCCCGTGTCGGCTACCTGGCAGCTCCTGCTTGCCATTACAAGGATCTGCTGGAACGCAAACTGCTCTGTGATCTGCACACCCCCACCTTCACCCAGGCCGTGATCAGTGAGTATCTGGCCAGCGGCCATTACCGACGCCATCTCACCCGGCTGCAATCGCAATACCGTCACCACCGCAATGTCATGCTGCAGGCGCTGGAAACTTACTTTCCGCAGGAAGCATCCTGGACAGTTCCGGCAGGGGGCATGTATCTCTGGGTTCAGTTACCCAACTCAATCCAGGTGGATGAGATCTGTTGGCAGGCTGCGGCTGCTCAAGTGCTGGTGGTCAATGGGTTGGGGCTATTTCCTGGACAGCAGGGATATCCAGCTCTACGGTTGGCCTACTCCAAGTGCTCTCCTGAGGGGATCGAGAAAGGGATCGCGATTCTGGGGGAACTGCTGAAGCAGGCGCTTTGAGCCCAGTATAGGTCTGTTTTTGATATTCAGGATTCGGCTTTAATTGAGCTGTTGCCTCAGATCTCGAATGGCAGCACTGGTATTGCGGTCATAAGCAACTTGTAGACAGCGATTAATCACCTCCTGGATCTGGATCTCGGGTAAATATAAACTCTTCTCCTGAAGTGCATAGTCTGTTTCTTGTAGCTGATAGATCAAGAGCTGTGTTTTGCGAAATAGCCAGACTTCTGGCACTCGATAGGGAAGGTAGTCATTGACATCTGAGTAGCTGGTGACATCAATTTCCAACACCAGATCCGGTGGCGGTTCACTGGCCCAATCAATTCGATCTTTCCCCGAAACTGCTCGCCAGTTGTTGATATAAAAGCAATAGTCTGGCTCGATACCGCTTTCTTCCGGCAGATCCATGGTGACGGGGGTAAACGCATCGTATTCCTGCCCAACATGATCCAGAAGTGTTGTAATGATGTTGGCGATGAGATGAGCGTCTCGTCCATGTTTGGGTAGAGGTGACATGAGTAAGACTTCTCCATGCCGATATTTGATGCGCGGAATCGATCCATCGCCCCGTTGCTGACTGAGGGCTTGATAGTCTTGCCACGTTGCAGGCATTCGCACCACCGATCCTGCAGGTAGGTGGATCTTTTCTGATGAGATAATGGCGTACATGACTACCTATCCTCTTTGTCAGATCCCGAAGAAGTTAAACGCTAGCGAAGCTAGCAATGTCATTTGCAAGGTCAACAGGATCGTGTAGATGATCGCTTTTGGCTTAAACAAGGTCAGCATCAACCCAATAGCCTTCAGATCAATCATGGGGCCAAAAACCAGAAAGGCCAGCAAGGATCCAGGCGTGAAAGTGGAAACAAAAGCCAGAGCGAAAAAAGCATCTACCGTCGAGCAAATGGAAACCACCGCCGCCATGAGCAGCATGACGACTACCGAGATCACAGGTCCCTGACCATAATCCAACAGCACCGATCTGGGCACCAGCGTCTGGATCAAGGCTGCAATTGCCGCTCCCATTACCAGCACACTGCCTAATTCCCGCAACTCCCGCGACCAGATCCCCACCAGCTGATCCAGGCGGGCCCAGAGACCAAGCGTTTGAGCCAGGGCCATCGGCTGGACAACAGCCTCACGATAGACATCGGCAGCGACCACCAGCGTTATGGCTCCTCCAGCTGAAACTGTGGACTCTTTCGGGGGAAGAAGAAATGTGCCCCTTTGGAGAAACCCTGATCCCGCCGGAGTACGCAGGGCTTCGCGTTCCCGCAGCACCGAAGCGTGCAAGATCTCCTGATCATCTCGCTGAAAACTAAAGATCCAGCCCACCACCACCGCGATTAAGAACGAAAGACCCACCCGATAGATCACCATTTCCGGCATGGATTTGAAAGCGATCCAGGTCGCCACGATCACCACCGGGTTAAACACAGGAGCTGCCAGCAGAAAAGCAATAGCGACATGAGGGGGCACCCCTTTACTCACCAGCCGCCGCGCCACAGGCAGGTTGCCACACTCACACACCGGAAAGAAAAACCCCAGAGCCCCCCCCAGCGCTGAACTCTGCCATTTGCCTCGGGGTAACCAGCGGGTCAGCTGAGTTTCATCCACAAAAACCGCGATCAAGCCGGAGAGCAGGACCCCCAGCAACAAAAAGGGAAGTGCCTGCACCACAATGCTGAGAAACAGGGTGAAGCCGTCATGCCAGAGGGGTGATCTTAGCCAATCCAAACCTTATCCCGCCCGAACCTGGATTGATTCTACCCGGGCAGGCAGCATCCTTGCTAAAGGGACCTAAACTGGAGGGGAGCTGCATTTAGAACTGCTGATGAGTACCGATCTATTTTTACTGGCGGCACAGGTGGGTCTGGGGGTCACCGGATTACTGGCTCTGGTCACCTTTGTGGCCTGGATCCGGAAGATGAGCATGCGCTTTGCCCTTGTAGGGTACACGGCCTTCTGCCTGGTGCTGACAGTGGGTTGCTATGCCCTCACGCTTACTCCGATTATGCAAACCACCATCCCTGGCGCCGCCCGCTACACCACCATTTATGATCGGGGAGCCAATCAGGCAGTGATCAAGGTGGATCGCAATATTACCCCTGAACAGCTGCGCCTCACACTGGAACAGGCCGCTCTCAATCTGGGATCTTCTGGGCGTTACTCTGCAGACGGATCTCGGCAGTTTCGGGTGCGGGCTCGTACGGTTCTCCATCCGGAAGAGGGGATCTCAGTTCCGCTGTATTTGGGAGAGATCGAGCGCACTATGGGCAGACAAAGCGACGCAGAGCCACGGATCACGATCAATGCTGGGGCCTTTGAGCAACTGCAAGCAGCTTCCAATCAGAAACAGGGTTGATCTACGAAACGCATCGGGATCATCATGCGCCTCTGAACATTCTCAGAATCTGACATCCGGTCAAACAGAAGCTTCAAGTCACGCTCAAGGAAGCAATTAGAGGTTAACGACCAGGGCATGCTGTAGGAATCGCAAAACCATTGAGCCCTGCTCCCACCCAGATCCGACAACCTCTGGAACCTCTGTCCATAATGGAAGACAATCTGCCCTAGACTTGTCCTTCCCCTATGCCTTCGTCTCCTGACTTCCTGAATCAACTCAATCCTTCTCAGCGCCGCGCTGTAGAGCATTTTTGTGGCCCCCTTCTGGTGGTGGCAGGGGCGGGATCCGGTAAGACGAGGGCTCTGTCGCATCGCATTGCCCATCTGGTCCAGGATCAGCAGGTAGATCCAGCTCAGATCCTGGCGGTGACGTTTACAAATAAGGCCGCTCGGGAGATGCGATCCCGCATTGAACAACTGTTTTCAGAACAGGAAGCTTATCACCGCCACAACCAGCCCCTGGATCAATTGAGTCCGGTGCAACAAACCCGCCTCCGCTCTCAGGTCTACCGCCGCTACATCAAGCCCCTCTCCATTGGGACATTCCACAGTCTTTTTTCCGGTTTACTACGGCAGGAGATCGACAAATACCAGGATCCACAGGGCCGCGCCTGGACTCGCAGCTTCTCGATTTTCGATGAATCCGATGCCCAGGGGCTGGTGAAGGAGATCATTACCCAGCAACTACAACTGGATGACCGCCGCTTTGAGCCGCGCAGTGTTCGCTATGTGATCAGTCATGCCAAAAACCAGGGCTGGTCCCCCGATGATCTGATGCGTGAGCAACCCAATTTTCGCGGTCGCACCATTGCCCAGGTGTACAGCCGTTATCTGGATCTGTTAGCCGCCAACAATGCCCTCGACTTTGATGATCTGATCTGGCTCCCAGTGCAACTCTTCCGGCAGCGACCGGATGTGCTGGAGTACTGGCACCAGCGTTATCGCCACATCCTCGTAGATGAATACCAGGACACCAACCGCACCCAGTACGAGCTGATCCGCCTGCTGGTCACGAATGGTGAAGAGGACAAAACCCGCCTGAACTGGCAGGAACGCTCCATTTTTGTTGTAGGAGATGCGGATCAGAGTATATACCGCTTCCGTGGGGCCGACTTCACGATCTTGATGGAGTTTCAACAGGCGTTTGGGGATGGGCTGCCGGATGCCGATACCCACACCATGGTCAAGCTGGAGGAAAATTACCGCTCCACCGGGACGATTCTTGAACTTGCCAATCAGCTGATCCAGAACAACACCGAGCGGATTGATAAGGTGCTGCGGCCTACCCGCGGGGGTGGAGAACTGGTGATCTGTCATGAGGCGGAGCACGAGTTAGCCGAAGCCGAATTTGTGATTGCCCAGATCCGGCGACTGGAGCAGCAAAACCCTGAGTGGCACTGGGGTCACTTTGCCATCCTTTACCGCACCAATGCCCAGTCCCGTCCCTTTGAAGAAGTGCTGATGCGCTGGGGCGTGCCCTACACGGTGTTGGGGGGAATGCGCTTCTACGACCGCAAAGAGATCCGGGATGTCCTGGCTTATCTGCGGGTGATCAGTAATCCTGCCGATAGCCTCAGTCTGCAGCGGATCATTAACGTACCCCGCCGCGGCATTGGCAAGTCCACGATTGAGAAGCTCAGTCACGCCGCCACCAGCTTGAATGTGCCCCTCTGGGAGATCCTCAGTGATCCCACCTCTGTGAATACCCTGGCCGGTCGAGCCGCCAAACGAGTGCGGGAGTTTGCCCAGTTGCTGCAATCCTGGCAGGCGAGATTGGAGACCGCTTCTGCCGCCGAGATCCTGCAGGGGCTGCTGGAGGAGTCGGGCTATGTAGAGGATCTCAAGACCCAGGGCAGCGATGAAGCCGAAGACCGCATCCAGAACGTGGCGGAATTGTTGAACGCAGCCCAGCAGTTTGCCGAAGATCAGGAGGATCCCAGCCTGGGTAGCTTTCTGGCCTCGGTTTCCCTGGCCTCCGATCTGGATAATCTCAACGAGAATGACGAGCGGGTGGCCTCATGACCCTGCATGCCTCTAAAGGACTGGAATTTCCGGTGGTGTTTCTGGTGGGGGTAGAGCAGGGGCTGTTTCCCAACCACCGCTCCCTGGATGATCCGGTGGCCCTGGAGGAGGAGCGCCGTCTTTGCTATGTGGGAATTACGCGGGCTCAGGAAAGTCTCTACCTCAGCTATGCCTGTGAACGCCGTCTCTACGGATCCCGAGAACCAGCATTGCCGTCCCTGTTTCTGGGTGAATTACCCGCTGATCTATTGGAAACCCATAGCAGTCGGCTATCGAGTTCTCTCCGATCCCGCGCCAGTGTTCCATCTTACTCCCCACCCCAGAGCCGGATCATTCCCCAGGATTGGGCCGAAGGGGATCGGTTGGAGCATCCACAATTTGGCCAGGGGGTGGTGACCTACGTATTTGGGCAGGGGCGCAAGATCACCCTGGGGGTTAAATTTGCCGGGTTGGGGCAGAAAATTCTGGATCCCGGTCTGGTGCCACTACAAAAACTGGACTGAACCCACTCGGCCGCCTCCCAATCAAAATTGCATAATCAAAGATCCCACTCACCTTACGGATAGCCCTTATGACCCGTTTTTTGTTTGTCTCCACCCCCATGGGACCACTCGGTTCTGGGGCCGGGGGCGGCGTGGAACTTATGCTCACCAATCTGGCTCAGGAGCTGGTTCGTCAAGGAGATCAGGTGCATATCCTGGCTCCCGCAGGATCGATGGTGGAGGGGGTTCCCTGTACAACAGCACCGGGTCTTTCCCCTCTCTATGCTCAGGCTTCCGCCCGCACTGGACCGATTGAAATCAGCCTTCCCTCTGTCCTGGCGAATCTTTGGGAGCAAGCCTTTGCCATACAACAGGACTTTGATGTGATCATCAACTGGGCCTACGACTGGCTGCCCTTCTACCTGACCCGCTTTTTTCAAACGCCAGTGGCCCATATTGTCAGCATGGGATCGTTAACAGACGCCCTGGATTTGACTCTAGAGCAAACCTTGCAGGCCTTCCCGGGTCGCGTTGCCGTCCATTCGCTTGCCCAGGCCACCACCTTCAAGTTCGCTCAATCCGCCATTGCTACGGGTGAGAATCCTTTTTTTGTGCTGCCCTGTGGCATTGATCTGAGTTGTTACACGTTTGTACCCGAGGCGGATGGCCCCCTCTGTTGGGTGGGGCGGATCTCCCCGGAAAAGGGACTGGAGGATTGTGCGGCCATTGCCCAGCGGTTGCAGATGCCGGTGAATGTGCTGGGGCGGCTGCAGGATGTGGACTACTGGCAGTGGGTGCGACGACAATACCCTGAAGCTCCGCTCAAGTATCTAGGATTTTTTCCGACGGAGCAAATGCAGGCAATCATGGGACAATCCCGCGCCATGCTCATGACCCAGAAATGGACCGAGGCCTTTGGGGTGGTGGTAGTGGAAGCCCTGGCCTGTGGGGTGCCTGTGATCACCTACCGTCGTGGAGGGCCTGCTGAAATTGTCGAGGATGGCCTCACGGGCTGGATCGTAGAGCCGGATGATGTTGACGAGATGGTCGCCGCCCTGGACCGGATTGATAAGGTGGATCGGCACACCTGTCGCCAGCAGGCGGAAACCCGCTACTCATTGCAGGCCATGGCCACTCAGTTTAAGCTTTGGACAGAGCAGGTCCGATCCTTGTAACTATGAGGCTGCTAAATCTCCTCTTTAACGGGTTCCCACAGACCTTTACACTAGTTACAAAACATATCGAAGTCGTGTGACACGAGTTTGATTTAATAAATTTGACCCAGCGCAGGATGAGGGAAACACCATGACAAGTGCAAACGAGTCTGTGGCACTAGCGCGTACCGCCGTTTGTCGGCGTTCCGATCTTCTCGGGACCCAGGTGATCAGCCAGGAAAACGCCGCTCGCATCGGCATCATTGACCGGATCCTGGTGGATGTGGAACAGCAACAGGTGCTGGTGTTCGGTATTCGTGGGGCCGGACAGGGGTTGAGGACCCTCATGCTGGAACTGAGTCAGGTGGCAGCCCTGGGGCGAGATGCGCTCCTGATCACCAGTGAGGAGGTTCTGGGAGATTTTGACACCACAGGACTGGAAAAGATCATTGGCTTTGAAATCATGACCGAGGATGGCCTGCGACTGGGAAAGGTCAAAGACTACTATTTCAATGCAGCATCGGGAGTGATCAGTGATCTGGTGATTTCCAGACTGGGCATTCCCTTGCTTTCGGGGCGGATCGATACCACCTACCTCCTGCCTGCCGAAGACATTCTCAGGGTTGGATCCAATCGCTTTATTGTGGCGCAAGGGGCAGAGACTCACCTGCAACAACAGCAACAGGGCCTGCTGCAACTGATTCCCCTCTTTAAACCTGTCTGGGAAGAGGAAGAAGTCATTCCAGCTCTGCCCAGTGCTTCCCCTAGCATCCGCGACATGGAGGAAGAAGAATACGAAGAGGAGTATGAACAGGATTACGAAGACGAATACGACATGGAGGAGGAAGAGGATCGCCCCGAGGAGGAGAGGGCCCGTCCGCAGCCTGTTGCTGAAGCAGGTCCAGAGGGTGAGGCAGTGGATCAATCCGAAGAAGCTGAACGTTCCTAGTGTCACAGAAGCTATCCGTTTATACAGCAATAGCCCCAAGTCAAGTTAGGCTAGAGGAACTCTAGCAGGGCCGTATCTTCCGAGGCTGTCTGGCGGTGACTCTGCTCCTTGTCCTTGCTCTGTGCCCGATTGGATGTCTGGGGGTGGGTTATCTCACTCTGGTGGTGGACTATCACCGTTACCGCAAGCGCTTACAAAGAGCTGGATTGAGCAGAGAGAAATGGTGGGACTCCTCCTGCGTCTATTTTTCTGGATCTCCCCTGTTGCCCTGTGCTGTCAATCCCTGTGGCAACTGTCGCTGCGAACACTTTCAACTCAGGCAACCGGATCCGAACGGGATCAGTCAGAGCTTCTGGAATAGAGAGGATGAACTCTGAGCTAGCCTCTGGGAAGTCCTAAAAACGAAGATGTTGACTGGGATGGATCTGTATCCTTGTTTACGGGCAAGATCAGGTGCTGTAAAACGGTTCCAGTAATGGCTCCGTAGGCTCCACCCGCGGTGCCTAACGCCAGAAGATTGCTCAGGATCAGGGCCAGGTTAATGGGGAGGATGCGGGGCAGAAGCGCCTCCAGCAAGGTGCCCACCAGGACCAACACCAATCCAGCAGCAGCACCGGCAACTCCATTGAGCAGGACCAGCCATCCCGCCCGGTGAGCGCGTGCAGAGAGAATCAACCACTGAGCAACTCCCACCATGGCTCCAAACAGGGCAAAGATCCCTACTGTCAGGAGCAGATTGAGAATATTCACAAGATCCATGTCGGCCTCCGCCAAGAACACCCACAGCTTAGCCTGATCCCTACCGCAGCCTGTAGCTCTGACCTCAGGGATTTCTGACAGGGATCGCGGCAACACGCTAGGATAAAACGTACTGTGCGCAGGAAGGCTGAAACTGTGCTGCTTGTGATCGATAACTACGACAGCTTTACCTACAACCTGGTGCAATACCTGGGGGAGTTGGGGTGTCAGTTGCAGGTTTATCGCAATGATCAGATCAGCCTGGACCAGATCCGTGAGCTGCAGCCGCAGGCAGTGGTGATTTCACCGGGACCGGGATGCCCACAGGACGCAGGCATTTCGTTAGATCTGATCCGTGAGCTGGGTCCCACCCTCCCGATGCTGGGGGTCTGTCTGGGGCACCAATGTTTGGGGCAGGTGTACGGCGGTCAGGTGATCCGCGCTCCCCAGCTCATGCACGGCAAAACTTCCTGGATTCAGCACCAACAGGCTGGCGTTTTTAAGGATTTGCCCACCCCCTTCCGGGCCACCCGCTACCACAGCTTGATCGTGGACTCAAAAACTTGCCCGGAGGTTCTGGAGATCACAGCCTGGGTTGAAAATGATGAGGATCCGCATGCTCGTCCCTTGATCATGGGGTTACGGCATCGGGAGTATCCTCACCTGCAGGGGGTGCAATTTCATCCGGAGAGTATTCTGACGGATCAGGGTAAGCGCTTACTCAGCAACTTTCTGCAGGAAGCAGAGATCTACTGGCAGCGAAACCCTCCTGCCGCTCGGGCTGCAGTTACATCTGGGAGGATGCAGGCATGAAGCGGCGCTGGTTGATCCAGGGATTGGGTCTGACCCTTGGCAGTAGTCTGGTGGCTGCCCGGAGTGGCTCCAGCGTTCTGGCCCAGGAGGCTCCACCTGCTTTACCCACCACCCCTCCAGTGACGGATCCCCTTAATCCTCTGCCGCCACCTCCGACACCAACAACCAGTCCAGACGCGGGCACAGCAGATCCCACGACTGTTGAGTTTGTGGCCCCCACCGGTGGCTTACGGATTAACTGGCTGCACCATAGTTGTGTTCTGTTTGAGTCGCCGGAAGCGCGGATCCTGGTCAACCCCTTCCGCTCCATCGGCTGTACGGCAGGCTATCCCCCCCCAGCCTTGTCTGCAGATCTGGTACTTCTGAGCAGTCGTCTTTTTGATGAAGGGTTTTTGCAGGTGGTGCCTGGCAATCCTCGGGTGCTCTTTCAGCCGGGGGACTACACGGTGGAGTCGATCCGGATTCAGGGGGTACGGATGGCCCACGATAACACCACCTCTCAAGGCAATCGCTTTGGCATCAATGTGGGCTGGCGCTGGGAGCAGGCGGGGATCGACATTGTACATCTGGGAGGGGCAGCGGCACCGATTACTCGGGAACAGGAGATCCTCTTGTCCAAACCGGATATACTTTTTATTCCCGTGGGCGGCGGCCCCAAAAATTATGATCCGGAGGGAGCAAAAGAGGCCATTGCAACTCTCAATCCTAAAGTGGTGGTACCCACAATGTACCGGACGGCAGCGGCTGATAGCAGTTGTGAACTGCAAGAATTAGAAGCATTTTTATCGCTGTTCCCTGCGGCAGCGGTTCAGGAAGCACCGGGGGTTTCTTTAGTTTTATCTGAAGGCAATTTGCCAGACACGGGCGTAGTGTTGCTGGTTTTTCCCGATTGAAGATCGAGTTAACAGATGGCTCATCCTTGGATGAAGATCAGAGACTAGAAGAAATTCTTCTATACGTAAAGTATTGCTTGAGATTCAAGCCTAATCAATCTAAATTTCTTACCAGGCATTGCGATCTAGTGAAATTGCTATCATCTGCTGTGCAGTCCTTCCAGCAATTTGGTTATGGAGGGCAGAGGATAGAAATTACAATTGTAACTTCTTACATTTCAGGGTAATATGAAGCAGTTAAATGCTTGATAGGGCTTATGAGCAGGATCACCATAGACGTTACCCTTGAGCAACATCAGCAGATTAAGGCGATGGCTGCGATGCAAGGCAAATCCATTAAAGAATTTGTTCTAGAACGACTGCTGCCTGGAGAGGAGAATGATGAACAGCAGGCATGGCAACAGCTTAAAGCGCTATTGGGGGAGCGGATCGCTGCGGCAGAACGCGGCGCGGTTTCTAAGAGAACCATCACACAGATCTATGAAGACATGGTGACTACCAGGGAAAGCCAAGCATAATGCCCTCCTATGTCCTGACTGTCTATGCGGAGGCCGATTTAGAAGACATCATTCACTACACCCTTACGAACCACGGAGTCGCCCAAACTGGAAAGTACGTGGCAGCTCTGGAGCAGTGCGCAGAGAACTTGGCAAATGGGGTAGGGTACTACCGGACTTTGCTAGAAGTGCATCCACATTTGCGAGTGGTCCGATGTCAGCATCATTATATTTTCGGCCTGATGCAGTCTGAAGAAGCCATGGCCGTGCTGGCTATTTATCACGAAAACATGGATATTTTGCACCGCCTCAAAGCACGACTGGCTCTCGGATAAGGGGGGGAGGATCTCATCTACCCAGCTGCCAAAGGGATCCTAGTTAAAGATAAAGAGCATGCTGGTGTTAAGTCTTAAGTCAGGTTACTAGGCGAATCCATTCCAGATTTCCCTGTATTGAGTTGTAGAGGCGTCGATCGGCTGTCCAGAATTGAGCTTCTAGGCGCTCTGAAAGGGCAACGCAATGTGTAATCGTAAGCTGCTGGAAGGTTAAATTGGCGGGCCAGAGTCATTGCTCTCTGATGAAGTTCGGGGTCAGCAAACAGAGAAATACCTAAGATTGTGGCACTGTCAATAAACTGATCAGCCTGCTCATTTGATATCTGTTTAGCGAAACTTAGTCGATGAGAGGCATTGGTGAACTCGTAGTAGGAGCAGTGTAGGGGCCACAATCTGCAGACCAGATCTCTGCCATCTGAGTTCATGCGATCCCTCCCCGCTTGCGGGCCTCTTTGCGAGACACGGCCACATGAGTCAACCCCGTCCGGATCAACTCCTGCTCCACCAGGGCAAAAAAGCGCTGCCGATCCCCACCCCGCACCACTGCTAAATGATGGGCCTCCGCCAGGGCAACCGGATACCCCAATCCCTTCTGGGTCTGCGCCAGCACCATACTCAGGGCCTGATCCAGCAGCTCCCGATCCTCAGCCACCCAGGCAGGGAATTCCAGGCGGGCAATTTCTTCCCCCACATGCAGATAGCAGCAGTGGATGGTGTGATCTCCGTAATGCTGCAGCAGCCTTGCTCCCGAACGCCAAACAGGACTGCGCTGCCCTGGCTTCAGTAGCGATCCCCAGAAAACCCGATCCGTGAGGCCCCGAAAAGGTAAACAGGGGGGAGTTCTCTCCTCCTGGCAGTAGCGGTGGCAATCACAACTCAGGTAAGGACACAATCCCAGGCGCAAAATAGTTGGTGACTTCGCTGCTGCGGGAAGCACTGATGTAGCCAACGACCGGGATCCGGGCCGACTGTAACTGATGGTAGGCCTCCAGAAGCGGTTGCAGCCATTGCTGTTGCTCTTCCTGAGGTAAACCCTCCAGATTCCAATGGATCAGGGAGCCATCGATCAAGGCCAGAACGGTCTCACGGGGCTGCACGGCCAGGGCCAGTTGCACCAGTTCTTCCATTTCAGATTGCGTTCGTTTTAAGGCCAGGTACTCTTCGGAACTGAGATGACGAGTGGGGGGCGCTTCCGAGGATCGGTAAAGCAACACAGGGATACTGTCCAGCAGGGGCCAGCAGGAGCGTCCGTAGTGCAAGGCCACCCGCCCCACATTGATCAAAGAGCAAAAGGCAATCTCATGATGGTTGGGGTTGATCTGAGAGCCATCGGTGGCCACCACGGTGTGAGGGAGAGCATAGGGTTCAACTTCGATCCAGGGATCTGAGGATAGAGAAGACCCTGGGTCGGGGAGAGGCTCGATCGGGACAGCAGCGGTAAAACTCAGCTGTTGACGGCTCTGATCGTGACGCTGCTGCCATGCCTCGGGGGCTTGACACAACTGAGTGAAGGCCAGAAGAGCCTGCTGCAGCCGCTGCTGGGTCATGCGAGCTTCCTGCCACAAATGCTGGCTTAACTCCGTGACCTGAGCAGTGAGCTTAACGAGATCCAGCACCAGACAACTCAGAAACAGATTCTCTCAAAGCAGCGGGTTCAGACAAAGCATATTCTCCATAAACCTCAGCACTGTTATTCGGGCTCTCCTGCAGGTGAATGCGATGGAGTTTGACCCCCAGTTGCCGCAACGGATCCGTCAGCAGTTCCTGGATGCGAAGGGCAATATTCTCGGCGGTGGGCACCACTTGCTGGAAGTACTCAATATCTTTGTTGAGAAAGGTGTGATCAAAGGGTTTAACGACGGTGCGATCGACCGTGTCCTGCAGGGCACTCAGGTCCACAATCATGCCTGTGCGTGGATCCATCTCGCCACTGACAGCTACATCTAGCAAATAGTTATGACCATGGCCATGGGGACGAGCACAGAGACCATAGATAGCCGTATTCTCCTCCAGACTGAGACTGTCCAGAGCCAGACGGTGGGCAGCACTAAAGTGGGTGGAAATGGTCAGATAGGCTTGCATGTCTTCTCCTCGATAATCTGCCCAGAGATAGGGATCTTCGTATAGTCTGATGGAAACCAGTGGTAAATGCGCCTGTAACCGTCGCCAGATTGCGCAGGCGATCCATTCGGTCGTGGGCAAGGTGTGCTCAAACTCAGGCCAGGCCTGATTCAGGTAGGCAAAGTTAAGCTCACTAAGCACGTGAGAACGTAGAATCTGTTTAACTGTCGAGAGGTTTAAAACCATTCCTTGCTCATCCACCTCTCCCTGCATTCCCACCAGGAGAACATAGTTATGACCATGCCCGGGAAAGCGGGCGGTCGGACCAAAGCGGAGCAGGTTTTCCTCTTCAGAAAGCTCTGGCAACCAGTAACGGTGGCTGGCCGAAAATTCTGCTCGGCGATAGATAATGCAAGATCGTCTCATATTGGTAGAGTAGCGCTGGTGTCGTTGCTGTGTCACAGATTCATCTCCCAGCATAAAACCTGTCGGACCTGGACTGGTTAAATTGATAGGAGACTGCGGCCCCAAAAACTGATCCGGTTCTTTTTTGAGAAGTGATCCCTGACTCCAATGCAAGAGAACTACTTGAGTCATCCCACATTTGGCCTACTTTATAGTCTGTCTTCATTGGGAGAGAAACAGGCTCTTTACACCACCCTTTATGCCCAGAGATTGTTTTTCCGAGTCAGTGCAAATCCAGGCGTTCCGGATAGCAAGGGGATCCCCCAGGAAGAACTGGCATTTGAACCCATCAGCCGCAATTCCGCCCGTCAATTAGTGGAAGAAAGAATCCGCATGCTACGGCGTGAGAATCGGAAAGAGGAACTCCTGCTGCTGCAATCGGTCTATCAGCGTACTTTTGTTTAAGCTTTTCCCCATCTGGGCTCCCTCATGTCTGCGTTTTCTGCATCGACTCCTCCGGATCCACAGCCCTGGGGCTTCTGGCCCACTCTCGGATTTGGCCTGCTAGTTGGCGTAGTGTTTGTAGGGGTGCAAACCCTGGTGGCTTGGGTGTATCTGGCCCAGCAGTTTTCCAGCCAGGGGATCCCCTCCGATCCAGAATCCCTGATCAATGATCTGCAGTTCAACGGGCAGGTGCTGGCTCTGGCAACTCTGGCGACCACCCCTATCTGTACGTTGCTGGTGATCCTGCTGGCCTGGCTGCGCCGTCGCCTGGCGGTGGTGTCTTATCTGGGGCTGAGCCCACCCGGTTGGGGCGCTTTGGGGCGCTGGTTGCTCCTGACTTTGCTGCTGGTGGGGGCGACCGATGGACTGCGCTTGCTGCTGAACCGCCCGATTGTGCCGGAATTCGCCATACGCACCTTTCAGAGCGCAGATCTGGGGCTGCTGGTGGTGGCGCTGGTGATCGCGGCTCCCCTGACGGAGGAGTTCTTTTTTCGCGGATTTTTGCTGCCAGGGTGGCAATCCAGCTGGCCTGGGCCTGTCGGGGCCCTACTGCTGACCTCGGGTTTCTGGGCGGGTATTCATCTGCAGTATGATCTCTTCGACATCACCCTGATCTTTGGCGTGGGTATCCTGCTAGGACTGGCCCGCTGGCGCAGCGGATCTCTGTTCACTCCTCTGGCGATGCATGCCCTCAATAACCTGCTCTCAGTTTTACAAACCCTTTGGGTTGTGGGGCAGATCAGCTAACCGTCCCGAGGGATACTGGATCTACACTCGTCAATCATGTTTTTTGGAGAACCCGTGCCCATGTCCAGCCGCTTGCGAAGTCAAACCGTCACTCAGGGAGTCCAGCGCACCCCCAACCGGGCCATGTTGCGGGCAGTGGGATTCGGGGATGCAGATTTCAGCAAACCGATTGTGGGCATTGCCAACGGCTACAGCACCATTACCCCCTGCAACATGGGGATCAATACCCTGGCTCTGGCGGCAGAGACAGCTCTGCGAGCAGCAAACTGTATGCCGCAACTGTTCGGCACGATCACCGTTAGTGATGGCATTTCTATGGGCACCGAGGGTATGAAGTACTCACTGGTGTCACGGGATGTAATTGCCGATTCGATTGAAACCGCAGTGAATGCCCAGAGTATGGATGGCGTCCTGGCCATTGGCGGCTGTGACAAAAATATGCCCGGGGCCATGATCGCCATGGCTCGCCTGAATATCCCCGCCATCTTTGTTTACGGTGGCACGATCAAACCTGGCCACTACAAGGATCGGGACTTAACCATCGTCAGTGCCTTTGAGGCTGTGGGGGAGTATAGTGCCGGACGTATTGATGAACAGGAATTGCTGGAGGTGGAGCGGCGGGCCTGTCCGGGAGCTGGATCCTGTGGGGGCATGTACACCGCCAATACCATGTCCTCTGCCTTTGAAGCTATGGGCATGAGCTTGCCCTATTCCTCCACCATGGCCGCAGAGGATGCCGAAAAAGCAGAAAGCACGATTCAGTCTGCAGCCGTGCTGGCCCAGGCGATTGAAAAGCAGATCCTGCCCCGTCAGATCCTGACCCGGGAGGCGTTTGAGAATGCCATTGCCGTGATCATGGCGGTGGGGGGATCCACCAATGCAGTGCTGCACCTGCTGGCCATTGCCCATTCGACAGGGGTGCCCCTAACGCTGGATGATTTTGAAACCATTCGGGCCCGGGTACCTGTGTTGTGTGATCTCAAACCCTCCGGGCGCTTTGTGGCCGTGGATCTACATCGGGTGGGTGGCATTCCTCAGGTGATGAAGATCCTGTTACAAAACGGTTGTCTGCACGGCGAGACTCTGACGATCACGGGGCAAACGCTGGCGCAGGTGTTGGCCTCAGTTCCTGAAGAGCCACCCTCCAACCAGGAAGTGATCCGTCCCTGGCAGCAGCCGCTCTACCCCCAAGGGCATCTGGCGATCCTGCGGGGAAATCTCGCCTCCGAGGGGTGCGTGGCCAAGATCAGTGGAGTCAAGAAGCCCCAGATCACAGGACCCGCACGCGTGTTTGAATCCGAGGAAGAATGTCTGCAGAGCATCCTGGCGGGGCAGATCCAGGCGGGTGATATTCTCGTGATCCGATATGAGGGTCCCAAAGGAGGACCAGGCATGCGGGAAATGCTCTCCCCCACCTCCGCCATTATTGGGGCTGGCCTGGGGGATCAGGTGGGTCTAATCACTGATGGTCGCTTCTCTGGAGGAACCTATGGGCTGGTGGTGGGTCATGTTGCCCCAGAAGCCGCCGTGGGGGGACCCATTGCCCTGGTGCAGGAGGGAGACTCGATCACCATTGATGCCCCAGCTCGTCTGATCCAGCTCAACATTACCGAGGAAGAACTGACTCGCCGCCGTGCCACATGGCATCCCCCCTGCCCCCCGTTACACCCGTGGGGTCCTGGCGAAGTATGCTCATCTGGTATCCAGCAGCAGCCTGGGAGCAGTTACCGATCTGCATCTGGGATGACCCCAGAGAGAATCTAGCTGGGTGAAGGGTTCTGGGATTCTGCATGCTCAGGACCCGTCCCTAGAGGAGTCAGATACTTTTGATCCACCAGAAACACACCGTTCGTGAATTGCACACTATAGGTTCCCAGCGGCCGCACCCCCACCACGCGACCGGTTTCCCCCACCTGCACCACGTCAGCTGAGCGCAGCATGGGCATCGGATCCGCTGTTTTTAAGTAGGGGGGCTGTTGGACCAGCTGAACCAAACTCCCCACCGCAAACCGTTC
Organism: Synechococcaceae cyanobacterium SM2_3_1; assembly: GCA_012030715.1. Taxonomy (GTDB): domain Bacteria; phylum Cyanobacteriota; class Cyanobacteriia; order Thermostichales; family Thermostichaceae; genus JAAUUJ01. The sequence goes on from JAAUUJ010000031.1 coordinate 28,636, forward strand.
CATTCAGATCTCCCCTTGACAGGTACGTATCAATTCGACATATTTGATTAGCATTTCCTTAAGATCAGTGACTATCCGGAAGGAAAGGCCATCACTTCAGCCTTAGGATAGTCCTTAATCCATTTCCACCCTGATCCTCTGGAGGCATTCCTGCTCTCCATGTGGTAGAATTGCGCACCCCGTACAGACAAACCATCTAAACGATAGCGCGGTTCACCAGTGACATCAGGACTGGCTAGGCGATCGGGAATACCCCTGGATCTGGTAGGGCTGTAGCCCCTGAGTACATATACTCTTTTGCGAATCATTTCCAGAAGTGTTAAGAATGTTTACATTATTTCATAGAGTGTTTGTTCCTGTGGAATGTATTAGCGGAGACAGCAAAAAGGAGCCGTTTATGAGTGACCCGATCCCACGACCGTCTTTGGAGCAGTACCTGCTGGACACGGGTATTGTTGATAAATCCGAGCTCAACCTGGCTAAAAAATTGCAGGAGCGCCAGCGAGGTCCCCTGGTGATGATCCTCCTGGAGCTTAGCTTTATTGACCTGGATCAGCTGAGTGGCCTGTTGAACCTGTACGGTGTCCATTGGACCTAGATCCCATGCTCCATGTCCTGGATGCCCAGACTCTGGATACTGTGCTCCCTCAACTGGCAAAGCCGGGAGGGATGGTCCCAGCCTGCTTAATTAAGGGGTGGGATCTGCTCCAGATTGCCGACCGTCAACAATACAAAGATCTACTTCTCTCCTACTGGCAATCCACGCAAATCATTGCGCTTTTGTCTCAGGATCTGAAGATTATCTCGCCCTCAATGCTGTTGGGAGATCTGGATCCACAAGCTTCGGTGAACGTTTCGCACCTCTACCTGCCAGCAACTTCTCTGTCCCATCTGCAGAGGTTGGTGGCCATTGTGGCCCAGCTTCGTTCTCCTCAGGGTTGTCCCTGGGATCAGGCTCAGACCCCTCTGTCGCTAACCTCCTACATTCTGGAAGAAGCCTATGAAACCGTAACAGCCATCCGCCAGGGCCATGTCGAAGCAATCGCGGAGGAACTGGGGGATCTCCTCCTACAGGTGGTGCTGCAATCACAGATTTTTAGTGAGAGTCAAACGTTTGACCTAGAACAGGTGGCAGCAGGGATTGCCGATAAACTGATCCGCCGTCATCCCCATGTGTTTGCCGCTGATGGAGAAGCCTCTCCCGATGTTGAAGAGGTCCACCGCAACTGGGAACAGATCAAGCAAAGTGAGCAGCCCCAGCAAACGCTGGCAGAAAAGCTGTGGCACGATTCCCAGACTTTACCTCCCCTGATGGCAGCTCTGAAAATCTCCAATCGCGTGGTGCGGGCTGGCTTTGAATGGCCAAATGCCGCCAGTCTCTGGGCCAAGGTGGCGGAGGAAGAAGCGGAGCTGCAGGAGGTCCTGGATCGCCCGCTGCCAGAAGCTGAAAACCAGCGGGAGTTCCTGCGCCAGCAACAGGCAGGAGAACTGGGGGATCTGATCTTTACCCTGGTCAATCTGGGCCGCTGGTATGGTCTGGATGCCAGTGCCGCCCTGCAGCAGACGAATGAAAAATTTGCCCGCCGTTTTCAGATGATGGCAACCCTGCTGGCCCAGTCATCTCCGTCTCCTGATCGCACCCTGACCGACTGCACCCTGACGGAGCTGGAAGCCCTCTGGCAACAGACAAAACAGCAGCATCCTTAGTCCTATTCTGCAGTTCAGATCGCCCCTGCTCATGCGAAGCTGGGAGGAAGTCACGGAGGATGGGCCCATGCTACTGGCCACAACGGATGTTCTACAGGGGCAGGAGATCAGGGATTATCTAGGGATTGTGACGGCGGAGGTGGTGTTCGGCAGCAATGCCTTCCGCGACTTTTTTTGCTGGCATCCGCGATTTTATTGGGGGCCGGACCAAAGCCTACGAAGAGGTGTTTGAAAAGGCTCAGAAAGAAGCCCTGCAGGAGCTGGAGGCTCGTGGTCGGCGCCTGGGAGCTGATGCAGTCATCGGCATTGCGATCAGCACCGACACCATCAACATTGATACCGAAGGCGTCCTGATCCTGGTGACAGCCCGCGGCACTGCTGTCAAGCTTTAATCCTGCTACCGATAGGCATAGCGTGCGGCCTGATCAATTCGCATGATGATCCCTCCCTGATAGGGTTTTCCATGAGCCTGATGCAAAGTAGCAAACTTAGACCTTGATACCATCCCCGTCTACGGTGAAAAACCCGAGGGTTGGAAGGCTTCGGGTAGGCGCATCCGACGCGGAACCTATCGCTCTGCTACTGGCGTTGAGGTTAACGCCGATTGCAACGGGACATGGAATATCGGTCGCAAAGCAAAAGTAACTGGGATGCAATCCACCCCAGCAAGAGGCGTTTTGACTTCGCCTAAGCGTCTGAGGATTTGGGATCTTCCTGGTGCGTCGATCCTAACCCAGAAGTGCTGTAATCCCTCCGGGGAATCCCCGTCGCTTTAGCGCGGCGAGTAGTCAAGTGTCCTTTGCTTCCTTAATGCGGCCACTGCCAGGCAGCCACGGTCAGACAGAGCCAGCCGATCAGGAGAGCGGTCCCGCCAATCGGGGTGATGACTCCCAGAAGGCGCGTGCCTGTAAGGGCAAGACTGTAGAGGCTCCCAGAGAAGAGCAGGATCCCTCCTAGAAAGGCAAACCCTGCTGCCACCAGGGGGGCTGAGGTCGATAGCGCTGGGATAGACGGACTTGGGTGAGCAACACTCCCACCAGGATCAGAGCCAGGGCGTGCAGTAGCTGATAGCGGGAGGCCAGCTCCCAGAGATCCTGGGCGCGTTCGTCCAGCATCGGTTTCAGGGCATGGGCCGCAAAAGCCCCCAGGGCTACCGCCAGACCGGCAGTGACGGCTCCCAGGATCAAAAAAAGTCGAGCCATTCACCCTCCGTCTCACTCATGGCCAGGATCGGTGGTTCCAGGATAGCGCGGCTTCAGGGTAAACCTGGGGGCAGGGGTTCCCCGCAGAGATCATGGATTTCACTAATCCGCTCAAACAGCCAGGGATAGTCCTGCCGATACTTGGGAAGGCGAGCCAGAGGGCTGAGGAGAGCCGCAGCCGTGAGATCAGCAATGGAGAATTGGTTGCCCACCAGAAAGGGAGCGGCTAACCAGCGGGGCTGCAGCACCTGCAAAGCCGTGTACAGGCGTCCGGCAGCCAGCTCTATCGAGGCCGGATGAATACCATACTGCCAGCGCACCGTCTGGATCACCAGTTGACTGGGCCAGGAGGAATCCAGTTCTCGCCCAGGGCCACTGCGGTAGTCATAGTAGACAAAGCGCGTGGCGGTGCCGATGCTTTCGTCCAGCCAATCCTCCATCATCCAGGCCTCCCGCTCCTGATCCGGCGACAGATCCGTGAGGGACGGCTCCGGCTGTAGATGGTCCAGGTACTTCAGGATCTGGG
>JAAUUJ010000188.1 GCA_012030715.1 Synechococcaceae cyanobacterium SM2_3_1
TTACTCGACCATTGATCTATCTGTTTGCAGTGCTCCATTGTTACCAAGGCACCTGGTTAGAAATCCGTCATTTAGCTCAAACCCTTTATCGTCCAGCAGTTGCTTCCGTTGTTGCAGGGATCTTGATCATGATGTTAAACCGCTTTCTTGTGACCAACCCTGGTCTTCTGCTGCTTTTCGATCTTTCTACCTACAGTATTTTCTATTTGATCATATGGTGTCTATTACCTTCAGGACGAGAAACACTACTGGAAATGATCCAGGTATTCTCACATCTCAAGCGAGGTCGTAAAGCATGAACATCATTCATACAATGTCATCTCCAACTCAACCCATGAAATCCTATCTAACCATTAAGAAAAACCTCGCAAATCGCTTTAGAAGATTACCTCATGCCCCTGTGATCGTTTTGGGAAATCAGAAGTCCGGAACAACTGCCATCGCTTGTCTGTTAGGAAAAGCCTGTCAACAGGTTACAACCATTGATCCTTTTTTCCGTATCGACAACAGTATTGAGTTAAGACGACAACTTTTTGCGAGGGAGACATCCTTTGATAAGATTATCAATCAATACAAAAGCTACTTCCACGGCCAGATCATTAAAGATCCTAATTTTAGCTTCTTCTATCCAGATCTGAAAAAAGCATTTCCAGAGTCAAAGTTTATTTTCATTCTACGTGATCCTCGAGATAATATCCGCAGTATACTTAATCGCTTGAAGCTGCCTGGGAATATGAAGCATCTGGATCCCACTCTACTCTTATCCTTTCAGAATACGGGCTGGCAGTACGTGATCGAGGGACGTCTCCCCGATATGGAAGGTGAGACCTATATTGAAAAGCTTGCTCATCGCTGGAATTGTGTCACCAACCAGTTTCTTAAGCACCGTGAGAATTTAACCCTGATTCGATATGAGGATTTCGTTCATGACAAAGTGAGTTCAATTACTCAACTAGCAAAACAGGTTGAACTATTACCACAACAGGATATTTCTCAAGAAGTCAACGTGCAGTTCCAGCCCAGAGGGAATCCCAACATCAAGTGGATCGACTTTTTTGGGTATGACAATCTAAAATTGATCGAGTTAATCTGTGCAGAACAAATGATCAGATTTAACTATATGCCTACGATATAGGAGAAGGGATCTTTCTTTATGTGACTCCTGCAGGCTATCTGGAAAACTATATCTGGTGATCATGATGAGAGTAGCGCATGTCGTCGATCGTTTCCCCCAACTTTCAGAGACCTTTATCCTCAATATGATCACAGGCTTAATCGATCGAGGCCATGATATTGATATTATTCCTATACGTTCACAACCCCTCAACAATCTTACTATTCACCAGGATGTTTTTACATACCGATTACTCGACTACACTCGCCAACCTATCTCGATTCCAGAGAATCCTACCTACCGCCTGATCAAGGTGTTCTATCATGCTCTATCTCAACTCTTAAGAACCTCTACCCCTCGTTCCCACGTTCTCCGTCTCATCCATCTGGGAAGAAAATCAGGATCGATCGAAGTGTTAATTCGAGCAATTCCCCTTCTCGAGTTAGACAAACATGATATCGTTCACTGCCATTTTGGTCCTTTGGCGCTTACAACTCTAAAGTTCAGAGAAATTGGTTTACTCCAGGGAAAACTGATCACAGCTTTTCATGGTTTTGACATGACTCTTTACCCGCAAGATCATGGATGGCAATGCTATCAACCCCTTTTTGCTGAGGGGAATCTCTTCCTCCCGATCAGTCACCACTGGCAGGGCAAGCTCATTTCGCTGGGGTGTCCTTCCCACAAAACTTCTGTACACCGAATGGGGATCAATTGTGATCATTTCCAATATAGACCTAGAGATCTGAAGGTGAATGAACCTGTGATCTTGGCTTCTGTGTGTCGTCTGGTAGAAAAGAAAGGCATTGAATATGGGATCCGAGCTGTGGCTCAGCTGGTCAATCAATGGCCAAATTTACAGTACTGGATCATTGGCGATGGTACGTTGCGACCACAACTGGAGGCATTGGTCAATCAGTTACAGCTCACGGCTCAAATTCATTTCTGGGGATGGAAAAAACAGGAGGAGATCATCACTTTGCTTTATCAAGCCCACATTTTGATGGCCCCCAGTGTCACCAGTATCGATGGAGATCAGGAGGGAATTCCTGTTGCCTTAATGGAAGCGATGGCAATGGGTCTACCTGTGGTGAGTACACTTCATAGTGGCATTCCTGAACTGGTAGAAGATGGGGTGTCGGGATTTTTAGTGCCAGAGCGAGATAGTGATGCCCTAGCGGATCGGTTACACCAACTGCTCACACAACCTAAAAGTTGGATGGACATGGGATGGAGTGGTCGCCGGCGGGTAATGCAGGACTATAACATCAAGTCTTTGAATGATCAGCTGGAAGCCATTTATCAAGAGGTTTCTCAAGATACACCGACCATCATGGCGAGGGTTAACTGACTCATTGATCTTGTTTCAGACAATTTGGATATCACATTTAGAAGAATCATAGCTGCACAGCCAAGTGTCCTAGCTTTATTGTAAGCCCCCTTGCCGACTGATAACCTGCAGCGTTAGGCACATGGCAACACAGCAAGATCTGGATTGTCGATACTCATGTTGCTCTTGCAAAATGATGTTTAACTTACTGGACTTTTGGGGATGACATCATGAGTGTGCTTGCCAATAAGGTTGCTGTTGTAACCTGTGCTAGTTCTGGGATCGGCCACGCAACCGCCAAGCTTTTTGCTGAAGAAGGAGCTACGGTCATGGCTGCAGCAAAGCGACAGAAGGAGCTCGATGTGCTAGTGGATTCCATTTGCTCCTTGGGCGGATGTACAGTTGTATCGATCAATCGTGTGTAGGTATAGATAATAATGTCTGACTATGAAAGGATGGCAGAAGTGATTACCTACATCGCTGAGAAGGTCACTGATCAACCGAGTTTGGAAGAGATTGCGGCCCATATTCACTTGAGCCCTTTTCATTTCCAACGTCTCTTCTGTCGCTGGGCTGGAACAACCCCAAAGAGATTTCTACAAGTCATGACTCTTGAACGAGGTAAAGTCTTGCTAGAGAACTCAGAATCATTGCTTAGTATATCCAATTCTCTAGGCTTGACAAGCAGTTCCAGGCTCCATGATCACTTTGTTCATCTTGAGGGGATAACCCCAGGTGAGTATAAGAATAAGGGTAAGGGTCTCAATATCGAATATGGTATTCATTCAAGTCCGTTTGGACCCATATTTATAGCAATGACTCAACGAGGAGTCTGTCGAGCAGCTTTCTTACAGTCCGATGACGTTGAAGTGCATTTGACGGATCTCCAAAAGACTTGGCCCTATGCCCTACTAACAAAGAATCAGGAAGCAACACAGCCGATCACTAACGCAATGTTCGGAAGGGTCACAGCCCGTGACCGACCACTCTCGCTCTGTATTGTGGGCACCAATTTCCAAATTGCCGTTTGGAGAGCACTCTTATCAATACCATTTGGGGCTGTAACTAGCTACTCACGGGTCGCTGCCGCTATCAACCGACCGCAATCATCAAGAGCAGTTGGGAATGCCATAGCTGCTAATCCGGTAGCATTCCTTATTCCTTGCCATCGTGTTATCCAAGAAAGTGGAGCCTTGGGCGGCTACCGATGGGGCGCAACAAGAAAACAGGTGATTCAATATTGGGAAAGGGTTCAAACTCAGGCGAAGCATTCTGACTTTTCCTGAAGGCACTTATCAAAGATATAAAACTAGGAAAGGGAAATTTGTTTCTTTTCTTATGAAAACAAATCATGCAATCCTTGTTGCTATGTTTAACATACACGCAATAGGGTCGGCAGAATAATCTGCTATTCTTGTCTCATATTTTTATCCTATGTTGCTGATGATGAGGGTGTGATTGCTGGGTTTGGAGAGCTAGAACAGAATGGTCATATCGACTGCTTTTACTGCCACAAAACCTATCAACGTTGCGGTGTAGGTAGACAAATCTATCAGGTAATTGAAGCAAAAGCAGTTGAGTTGTCCGTGAGCCAGTTGTTTACTGAGTCAAGCATCACTGCAAAGCCATTTTTTCAGCGCATGGGGTTTTCAGTTGTCAAAGAGCAGAAGGTGATTCGTCCGGGCGAAACATTCATTTGATCGATGAGATCGTGAGGTTTCAAGTTCCTCTGCCCCCATCCTCAGCAAAGCTTCTGAGTTATCATGTTTTCAAGTCTTTCCCACTAAGATTGAAAATCAGCCAGAACTTTTCACCTTTTTGGGGCAAATGGGCGGCAGTAATGATCCTTCAGGGAGAGAGGCTACCGCATTTCTCAGGGTTCACGGTGGCAGTCTGGAGGATGTCAGTCCTAGTGTTGATCCAGTTCAGAGTCTTGTAGGAGCGTGATCACAGAATTGGCAAATATGGCTGCCTGAGTTCGATCCCGCAGGTGCAGTCGGCTGAGAATATTAGTGACATGATTCTTGACGGTTCCTTCGGAGATATAGAGTTGCTGGCTGATCTCGCGGTTACTATCCCCTTTGGCAATCAGTCGCAAAACTTCACGTTCGCGGCTGGTCAGCTCCCAGAATCCTGGGGGTAATTGGGGTGGCTGTTTGTGACTTTCGGCTACAGCAGGACGGATCTTTTGCATGATCCCAGGACCAAATTGAGAGTAGCCTCGATGAATGGCACGAATGGCCTGGGCCAGCTCCTCCGAGGGTGTGTCTTTGAGTAAATAGCCCATGGCCCCCACCCGCAGGGCTTCCGTGACATATTCCTGATCATCGAAGGTGGTCAGTACCAGAACTTTGGTGGCCGCAAACCGCCGACAGATCTGAGCTGTGGCAGCCACCCCATCCATGACGGGCATGCGCACATCCATGAGAACGACATCTGGCTGCAGAGCTTCCACCTGCTGTAAGGCCAGGTGCCCGTTTTCTGCATCCCCTACCACCGCTAGATCCGGTTCGAGCGTGAGCAGCGCCTTCAAGCCCTGGCGGATAATACTCTGATCATCCACTAGCAGAATTCGAATGGTATCACTCATGGTCTTTCTCCTCTCTGACTGGACAACGGCAGTTGGAGTCGAATCTGGCAGCCCTGACCTGGTTGGCTGGAGATGAGCAGGGATCCCTGTAGAGACTGAGCGCGTTCCCGCATCCCCTGCAATCCGTACCCACTACTATTCTGCTGCGGCTGAAAGCCCTTGCCATTATCCTGGACCGATAAACTGAGCAGCGTGGGTGTTGTGCGCAGGTAAACTTTGATCAAGGTTGCCTCTGCGTGTTTACAGCTGTTGGTCGTGGCTTCCTGAATAATCCGGTAGACAGCATTTTGAACCTCTGAACCCAGATGGATCTGTGGATCCAGTTCCAGCTGAGTTGTGATCTGAATCCCTGTGGACTCCTGGGTTTGTTGGATCAAATGGGTAATTTCAGTCTTCAGAGAAGCACCGGAGAGGGTATCACTTCTCAGGGCAGACACAGACTGACGCACATCCTGCAGGGCCTGCCTACCGAGTTGTTTGGCCTCTTTGAGAAACTGATGAGCTTGTTCGGGTTGGGCCTGCCATAGTTTCAGCACTCCTTCCAGTTGAATATTGAGAGCAGTCAGGGAATGTCCCAGGGAATCATGGATCTCGCGGGCAATGCGATTCCGCTCCTGGACTGTGGCCAGTTGTTCAATTTGTTGGGCGTACTGACGTAGCTGGCGATTCGCCTGACTCAGCTGTTCTCGTGCCCTCCGTTCCACCACCAGAGAATTGATCATCAGGATCAGAAAAATCATGCTGAGGATAAAGACCAGCGACAGCGTTGCCACAACATAGTTGACGTATTCTGAAGGCAACAATACCAGGTAGGGTTGCTGAGAGCTGTCCAGTCTTTGCCGGACGGATAGCACAAACATCAGGAGAGTAAATCCCCCTACGATCAGTCGCCCTCTCCAGTTGAAAATTAAGCAGCTGCGCACCAGTAGGGGAACATACAGAGAAGCATAGAGCCGGACATTGCCGAGGAGAGAGACCACCAGGATCAAGCCTCCCTCCAGCAACGTGTAGAGGATCTTGTCTCGGTTTTTTACAGGAAGAAACAGACCCATGAGCCCATACGTCAGGATCAAGGGAATCATGGCCAGCGGGGACGGGAAAAATTGGGGTAAGGCGGGCAACAATTCTGCCAGGATCCCCAATCCCAGAAGGGTCCATTCCAAAGAGAGCAGTAAAGGGAAAGGATGCTGATGGATTTGTCGAATGAAGCGATTCACGCCAGGATCCGTGAAAACAAGACAGATTTACTGTAGAGCAGTCCACTCAGCCGGGATATGGCCGCGAGTCATCTTCTTGCTCCATTGATCTATGACCTCAGTCACCCACTGGTCTCCCTCAGCTTAACTCGGTTGCCCTTAGTGACCTTGCATGGAATTCTGGTGCACCAGATCGATGCCGGAGAAGAGTAAACTAGACATGCATTCTTGCATTCTTTACTTCGATAGTTGAACGGAACCCCTTAGGTATGGTGCGCAATAAACTCACGGATCAGGATCAGGAACAGTTGGTAACCCTCTACCGTGAGTCTGAGGTCACCACCACTGCTCTGGCTGAACAGTTTCAAGTCAGTCCCAGTACCGTAACCCGTATCCTCAAGGACAATATTCCCCCTGCTGAGTATCAGTCTCTGGTGAATCGCCGTCGCTCTGCGGGGCGTCGTAAAGACTCAATCCCTGCTGAGGAGATGGATCAGTTAGATGTGATGTCCCTGGATCCTGTGTCACTCCCATCCCAGAGTGTTGAAGATGGAGAGGAACCGGAGGTTGATCCACACCCAGCAACTCCTGATTCTCTCAACTGGCGCCCAGTAGCGGCTCCCGAGCCTCGTGTAGTTCCAGCTCCCGTTCGTGAGGTTGTTGATCCGGGGATGGATTATGAGGTGCTGGCAGATGAGCTTGACGAAGAAGACAATCTAGAATTTTCTGATGAAGACGAGTCTGCCTCTGATCTAGAGGATTACGATGAATCAGAGCTAGATACTAGTCCAGACCCAGAAGCAAACCTGCAGCAGGAGGCGCTCCAGGCATTCAGTATTCTGCCACTTGAGGACCTGGATCCTCCAGATGTTTGCTTCGTAGTTGTGGATCGGTTTAAGGAATTGACCACGCGTCCACTCAAGGACTTCATTCCTGAAGGCTCTTCTTATCTGGATCAGTCGGGGCTATCAGAGGAGCTGGCGGAACAGGCCCGCACTCTCCCCATTTTTGATAACCACCGCGTTGCTCGTCGTTTCTCAGACATGTGCCGCCGCAGTGGTGGTCCCCCCCACAGTGTGATTCGCTTCCCTGGCTATCTGATCGAGGTGGTGCAAGCCCAGCTGCACGATAAGGGGATCACCCATCTATTAGTCGATGGTCAGGTGTACAGCCTCAATTATTAGCCATTAACAAGCCCCCTGGAGGAGGGGGCAAGCCGTTTACCGAAAACCTGGGTCTAAAGCCCCATCCTTCTAGGACGGCTTTTATCCTGAGTTGAGCTAGGATAACATGATGTTAATCAGAGAAGCTAAGCTCTCAGGAAGTATTG
>JAAUUJ010000189.1 GCA_012030715.1 Synechococcaceae cyanobacterium SM2_3_1
TTCCTGTAACTGCTGTGCCAGTGCATCCCCGATTCCCTGCTGATCGGCAAGGATGATCCAGCCTCCTGAAGTTGGAAAGACGAAGAAGTCCCGAAATTATCCAGAGGTTTCCACTCCACCCGATAGAGCATCTGCTGCAGTTGATCCAGGGGTCCCTCTGCGTCTTGTTGCTGCCTGATCAATGTCCGGATCAGTTTGGGTAACAGATGGATCTCTTCAGCAGAAAACTCTTGGGTTCTGAGCAACTTTTCAACTAAAGTATCTACACTCTTTTCCTGGAATAGCTGGGATAGGTCTGAATCAGAAATTGATCCAGAACTCGCTGTCTCAGACACTTCAATCCAGTACCGCTTCCGCTGAAAGGGATAGGTTGGCAGGTTAGAGATCTTGTGGCGGGTGTAATCTCGATCAAATCCAGCCCAGTCCACATGGATCCCACTGACATAGAGCTCTGCCAGACAGTAAAGATGCTGCTCCCATTCAGAATGGATCGATAGAAAATCAAGTTGTGGATCCTCAACTTCTTCCATGATCTTGATCAACTTTGGTTCAGGAGAAATTGCCAGACATAGATTGATGTCCTGGGCTTGCAAGTAACCCTGGATCTGAGTAAAAGAGATCGGTTTGCGGACGGATGCACTCCAATACGTGCGAGAAGAAATTTCTGATCCAGCTATTTCCCCTGAATGATTCGAGATCAAGGGGGTGTGAGGTGGATAAAACTGAATATCTGTTGTCATTTCTTCAGAAGGGGAAGCCAGCTGGGCTCTGATCAACTTCAGGCCATCAGCAAGGCTAAATACTCCTGCTAAAGTGGCGGCCACATACTCGCCCACCCCACTGCCCATCAAGATCTCAGGTTGAATACCCCAACTCATCCACAAGTGCGCCAGACTATACTCCAGAGCAAATAAAGCGGCGGCCCTCAGAGCAATATCTGCCGTGGAGTGGGCGAGGATCTGCAGGGGAAAGTCTTGGATTAATTCAGCACATTGATCCAGGACTTGCTTATAGGTGGGCTGTGTTTCATAGAACTCTTGGCTCATGACTGTGTATTGAGATCCTTGCCCTATAAATAGAAAAGCAATCTGAGGAGTAGACTGCTGGATTTGCCCACTGATCACTGCGGCAGCCTGAATCCCTGCCAACCTGTCCTGCAGACCTGTAGTCATCTGTTCTAGTGAGCCTGCTAATACCACCATTCGGTGGATAAAGTGGGATCGTCCGGTATTGGCAGTAAAACAAATATCCCCCAGATCGAGTTCGGTCTGATGAAGAAAAGCTACATACTTGTGAGCCAGTTCTGTCAGTGCTTCTGAATTTTTAGCAGATAGCGTCAAGAGGTGAAGTGGACGTTCAACCTCATGAGTGGCCTGACTGACAAAAGTAGGCGCCTCGGCCAGGATCACATGGGCATTGGTCCCGCTGGCTCCAAAGGAACTGATCCCCGCCGCCCTGATCTGCTCTCGCTGGGGCCAGGGAGTGGCCTCCTGAGTCACTTTTACAGGCAGATCGGCCCAGTTGATGTAGGGATTGGGCTCCTGAAAGTGCAAATGAGCCGGGATCTTTTCCTGTTGCAGCGCCAGGATCACCTTGATCACCCCCGCGACTCCTGCTGCCGACTCCAGGTGACCCAGATTCGTCTTCACCGATCCCAAAAGCAGCGGATCGGTCTCTGAATGTCCGGCTCCCAGCACCTGCCCCAGGGCCCGCACCTCAATTGGATCTCCTAATGAGGTCCCCGTTCCATGGGCTTCAATGTAGTCAATCTCAGCAGGAGTCAGGCGAGCTGCTTTCAAAGCCTGTTGCAGCAGCAACTCTTGAGCCACACGGTTAGGCGCCGTAAAACCACTGCTGGGTCCATCCTGATTCACTGCTGATCCGCGGATCACCGCCCGAATCGGATCCCCGTCCCGCAATGCATCCGATAGCCGCTTCAGGAGCAGCAGACCACAGCCTTCTCCCCGCACAAAGCCATCGGCTCGTGCATCAAAAGTCTTGCAGCGTCCATCGGGGGCCATCATCTTGGCCCGACAGAGCATGATCGTGTTGGCGGGATGCAGGATCAGGTTTACCCCTCCCGCCAGAGCCTGGTGAGATTCCCGCTGCCGTAAACTCTGGCAGGCCAGGTGGATCGCAGTCAGAGAGCTGGAACAGGCCGTATCCACCGCCAGACTGGGTCCCTGAAAGCCCAAGGTGTAGGAAAGTCGACCGGATGCTGTGTTTAAAGGATTGCCCGTCAGTTGATAGGTTTCGATCCGCTCCAGCTCATCCCCTGGCACCAGCAGGCGCTGATAGTCATTGGCGGTGATGCCCACAAACACCCCGGTGGCACTGCCCCGCCAGGAGCTGGGATCCTGTCCGGCATCTTCGAGGGCTTCCCAACTCACCTCCAGGAGCAGGCGCTGCTGTGGATCCATGCTCAGGGCTTCACGGGGGGAGATACCAAAAAAGAGAGGATCAAACTGATCCACCTGCTCTAGAAAAGCACCATAGCGGGTGTACATTTTCCCCAGGGCATCGGGGTCGGGATCATAGAGGGCATCGACATCCCAGCGATCTGCGGGCACCTCAGTCACCGTATCCATGCTCTGCTCCAGCACCCGCCAGAACTGAGCCGGGGAGTGGCCCCCTCCCGGGAAGCGGCAGCCGATGCCGATAATGGCGATGGGTTCGTGTTGGGCCTGCTCAACAGCCTCCAGCTTGTTCTTGGCATCGCGCAAGGCCAGCAGCAGTCGCTTGGATTCGGAGAGCTTTTCCGGTGTTGGTGCAGACGTTTCGCTCATTTAGTCCTTTCCTAATAAAGCTTCCAGTTCTTCCAGCTCACGAGCGATCGAGGTCTCCACCTCTGCCTCATCCAGCTGTGCCAGATCAGCCATCGCCTGTTCCTGTGCTACCTTCGACGGTGGGGACGGCACCTCCTGATCCTGCCACTGCAACACCTCCCGAGCCAGGTGATCCGCCAGGGCCGAGATCGTGGGCAACTCCAGGGCCAGCGTCGCGGGAAGAGAGGCTCCCAGAGCCTTGTCCAGCCGCTCTTTCAGATCCAGGGCCATCATCGAGTCCATGCCCATGTCAAAGAAGCCCTGTTCGGCTTTGGGCAGATGGGAGGCATCCAGACCCAGAACCCGAGCCACCTCCTGCTGCAGGTAGGCCACCAGTTTAGATCGCCGCTGCTCCGAAGCAGTGGAGTTGAGGGATTCCCGCACCGTAGATCTTGCTGGGGGTAGGAGCGTCCAGCCCCGATCCGGCGGGAGCAGGTTCTCTTTGATCCACCTGGATCTGCTGTAACAGGGGCCGTTGTCCCCGCGCTTCATAAAGACTCCGAAAGAGCGACCAGTTCACATCCGCTACGGTGGTTTGAAGTGCCCCCTCCCGCAACAGCTGATCCAGGGCGGCCAGAGCGGCATCGGGTTGCAGGGTGGCGATCCCCAACCGGATCATCAACGCCTGCGCCTCACGGGTGGCCATGCCTCCGCCTGCCCACGGTCCCCAATTCACACAGGTGATCGGCAGACCTTGCTGGCGACGGTAGTGGGCGTAGATATCGAGAAAGTGGTTGGCCGCAGCATAGTGACCATGACCTCTGGCCCCACAGACCGCAGCAATCGAAGAAAAACAAATGAAGAAATCCAGTGGCAGGGACTGGGTGAGCTGGTGCAGGGTCCAGGTGCCCTTGACCTTGGGGTGCAGCACCGCCTCCAGAGAATCCAGATGGGTGGTTTCGATCTCTTCATAGCGGATCACGCCTGCCGCATGCACAATTCCTCGCAGCGGGTGAGGCTGGGTCTGGATCAGGGTGAGGACCTTCTGTAACTGCTGGGGATCCGCCACATCAGCAGCAGCGGTGATAATTCGGGTGCCCTGCGCTTCCAGTTCCGCAATCGTCTGTTGAGTCGCAGGTGAGGGCGCATGACGTCCAGTCAGGATCAGGCACCCTGCCCCCTGTTGCACCATCCAGCGGGCCACCCGCAACCCCAGGGCTCCCCACCCTCCCGTGATCCAGTAGCAGGCCTCGCGATGCCAGGTAAAAGGCTGCTGCTCCTGAGGTGGATGCGCCACCAGACGCGCCCCGTACCGCTCTCCCGCTCTAAAAACAATGTGATCCTCTCCCTGCGCATCCGCCAGTTCTGCCAGCAGATCCTGCATGTGTGATTCCGGCGATCGCTCAGGATCGAGATCCAGCATGCCTCCCCAGTGTTGTGGGTGCTCCAGAGAGATGACTCGGCCTAACCCCCACTGCGGCACCTGGGCCAGGGCAGGACGTGGTGTTGCTATAGGCATGGCTCCCTGCGTCACCAGCCAGAGGGGGGCAGCAGGTGTCTGCCGGATCAGGGCATGAATGCTGTGCAGCAGACTCGCAGAACCCAGTTTCTGGGCGCGATCCAGTGTGGATTCATCCAGATCAGGTGTGCTAGCGGCATCCAGACTCCAGAGATGGATCACTCCCCGTAGGGAACTTGGATCAGAGATGGCGGACTGGAAAAACTGGTGCATCTGCTCAGGGTTGGCCGGATCCAGATGCCAGGTGGATCGATCTTCCTGACGGTAGGTCTCCGCTGCATACGCCAGCCGACAGGTGTGCCCCTGCTGTTGCAATTGCTGGGCCAGTGCCACCGCCAAACCTTTGCAATCCGCCAGGATCAGCCAGGTGCCTGCGGGTAGCTCGCTCGTGGATCCCACCTTTCTCGGTCTGGATTGCCATTCCAGTTGGTAGAGATGCTGCAGTAGATAGCCAGGCGCAGCACGCTGTTGAGTTTCTTGCAACAGATCCAGAACTTTAGGGAGGAGGTCCGCTTCCGCCTCAGTCAGGCGGCCATGATGGATCCATTCCTGTGCCAGTTGCTGCAGATCCATCCGGCTGGGGGTTGATGATCCGTTAACAGAGGCTGGAGTAGAGGCTGGAGGATCCAACCAAAAGCGACTGCGCTGAAAGGGATAGGTGGGGAGGGAAATGCGCTGGCGGGGGTAGTCCTGATCAACCCCTTTCCAGTTGACGCCCACACCGGAGAGGTACAGATCTGCCAGGCTCTGCAACATTTGCAACCCGTCAGACTGTCCAGGACGGAGGCTGGGCAACCACTGACTAGAACTGTCGGGCAAACAGAGACGCCCCATTCCCAGGAGCACAGGTTTGGGCCCCACTTCCAGATAAATCTCTACCCGCTGGTTCTCCAGAGTAAGGATCCCCTGAGCAAAGCGCACTGGCTGCCGCACATGTCGTACCCAGTATTCTGGGGTGGCGATCTCAGTCCCTACGACTTCTCCAGTGACATTAGAAACAATCGGGATCCGGGGAGATGAGAACTGAATTTGGCGGGTGAGGCTCTCAAACTCCTGCAGCATCGGATCCATCAAGGGAGAGTGAAATCCCTGCGACACCTCCAGACGCTTCACCTTGATCCCCTTGGCCTCCAGATCTGCAGCCACAGCCTCCACCGCAGAACGGGCTCCCGAAACCACCATACTCTCCGGCCCGTTGAAAGCAGCAATGGCCACCTGATCCCGATAGGCAGCAATCGCCGTTTGAATCGTTGCTGGATCTGTGAGGGCTGACACCATGGCTCCATCGGAGGGCAGGGACTGCATGAACCGCGCCCGGTGAGCAATCAGCTTCAGGCCATCCTCCAGACTAAACACTCCAGCCACACAGGCTGCCACGATCTCACCCACACTATGTCCCATCAGGACCGAGGGCTGAATTCCCCAACTCATCCACAGCTGCGCCAGACTGTATTCCAGGGCAAACAGGGCCGGTTGAGTGTAGGCGGTCTGACTCAGAGGGGTATCCCCATCCCCGAAGAGAACATCAAGCAAAGGCTGATCCAGATAGGCATCCAGGATCTGGGCACAGCGATCCAGGGTCTGTTGGAAAGTTGGCTGGGTTTCATACAACTCTCGACCCATGCCGATGGACTGAGATCCCTGACCCGTGAATAAGAATGCAACCTTGGGAGGTTTCTTCCGAGTCAGTTCTTTCTGCATCAACCTCGGGTGCTCTGTACCTGTAAGTTGTGCTGCCAGGATCTCCTGCAGATCTTGAGGCGATCCCACAATTGCTGTCAGACGATGGTTGAAGTGGGTCCGTCCTGTATTGGCACTGAAGCAGAGATTCGGTAGGGACAGAGTTGCATCCTCAACCCGCAGATCCCGATAGGTGCGAACCAGGCAAGCCAGAGCCTCTGGATCTTTAGCGGAAAGCGTGAGCAGATGCCAGGGGCGATCTACCTTTGCAGGTGCAGGGATAGGGGGAGTCGGAACCGATTCCAGGACCACATGGGCATTGGTCCCCCCAAACCCAAAGGAGCTGACTCCAGCCACAATCGGATCTTCTCCCTCTGGAAATACCCCCAGCTGATCCTGAACCTGCAAGGGCAAATTTTTGAAGGGAATAAAGGGATTGGCCTTTTGAAAATGCAAGCTGGGAGGGATCTGCCGATGTTTCAGGAGCAGGGCCAGTTTGATCAATCCCGCAATCCCTGCCGCCGCCTCCAGATGTCCCAGATTGGTCTTCACGGAACCCACCGCGCCCAGAGACCCTGGGGTGCGCCCTCCGAGAGTACCTTCCCCAAGGCTTTGAGTTCGATGGGATCCCCCAGTTTCGTACCCGTGCCGTGAGCTTCTACGTACTGCACCTGTCCTGGCGAGATCCCGGCATGCTGGTAGGCGGCTCGAATCACTGCTTCCTGCGCCTGGGGGTTAGGAGCCGTCAGTCCATTGCTGCGGCCATCCTGGTTAATCGCCGATCCCCGGATCACGGCATAGATTGAATTGCCGTCTGCCAGGGCCTGAGACAGGGGTTTCAGGATCACCATTCCTGCCCCTTCACTGCGCACATAGCCATCGGCACGAGCATCAAAGGTTTTGCAGCGGCCATCGGGGGCAATAAATCCAGCCCCAGCCATATTGGCGGTCACACGGGGCATGAAGATCAGATTCACCCCAGCCACAAAAGCGAGATCGGATTCCCCTTGCCAGAGGCTTTGGCAGGCCAGATGCGTGGCCACCAGTGAAGAAGAACAGGCCGTATCCACCGCTAAACAGGGACCCCGCAGATCCAGAAGATAGGCAATGCGACTGGCGGCAATCGAGTGGCCCGTCCCAGTGGTCAGATAGGGATCATCTGTCGGGGCATGAGTCCAGACATGCTGGGGATAGTCACGGCTGGAGATGCCCACAAATACACCCGTCTGAGAGCCCGCCAGCCCAGGGGGAGGGACACCCGCATCCTCCAGGGCTTCCCATGCCAGTTCCAGCAACAGGCGGTGCTGCGGATCCATGGAAAGGACTTCGCGGGGGGCAATGTTAAAGAACTGGGGATCAAACTGATCAATCTGAGCCAGGAACCCCCCCAGCAGGCTGGGATCCTCGGGACGGGACCGATCTTGAGGCTGCAGTCGTGCTCGGGGCATAGGACCCACGGCATCTCTGCCTTCCACCAGTAGCCGCCAGAATTGAGCCGGACTCTCAGCCTGTGGGCAAAACGGGCATCCCCAGGCCGATGATGGGCAAATGGGG
>JAAUUJ010000032.1 GCA_012030715.1 Synechococcaceae cyanobacterium SM2_3_1
TTGTTTGCACCAGCAGGACCCTGGATGTCAGGTGAACAATGGGGCATGGGAGCGCTATCCCTGGTACCTGGATGGCTTAGCAGAACTGCTCCAGATCGAGGAGCGCGAGAGTAACAAAAAAGTTGAGGCGCGCATTAAATATAAGTCCGCTGGTAAACATGAGCAGGTCCAGGCCATCCCCCGCTTGCAGGGGCAATATAAACTTCCGTCCCGTCGTGTCCGCAAGCAACAAAGCCTAGAGGATCCTTAAAGAACTGCTTATTCGCGGCTCAAGAAATCGCCAAAGTTAAGAATCGTGTTCTGTTCACTCAGGATCGTCTTGACATCCTCCGGCAGATTGCGCACATACTCAAGCTGGATCACATCGGGATTCTGGCGCAGGGCTTCCCCCTTGAGGCGAATCGCTTGGGCTTCGCCATCTGCCTTAACGATCATTCTTTGCTTGGTGAGCTCCGCCTGTTCAACCCGGAACACCTCCCGTTGCTTTTCCTGTTCGGCAATCTGCTTGGCTTCAATCGCAGACTGAAACTCTCTTGAAAATTCAACATTGCGCAGGAGCAAGCTCTGGAGAATGATCCCCTCTGGATCCATCAGATCACTTAACTCTTGCCGGGTGGTTTCCTGAATCTCCGCCCGCTGATCTGAATACACGCCAATGGCCGAGTAGCGAGCGATGACATTGCGCACCACCGCTTGCGAGGCGGGACGAATAATCTTGCGCAGATACTCCGGCCCCACATTTTGGTGCAGCAGGGGCACCGTTTCCGGTTGCAGGCGATAGCGCACCGAGACATCCAAATCCACCCGCTGGCCATCTGCAGTTAAGGCCGTGAGGGAATCGTTGGTACGCACCGTTCGATCCTCTGTCTGGCTGGCCATGCTGTAGGTCTGGGTGCGGACATCGTAGAGCACGGGAAACTGCAGCACCGGAATCAGAAGGTGGATGCCTTCGCGGCGGGGCTTCATCTCTGTGCCCAGCAAACGGTTAAAGACCACGGCTTCATAGCCCGGTTGCACCACCAGAAAACAGCGGGGCAGGATAAAGAGAATGAGCAGAACCAATCCCACCAGGGGAATGTACTGTTGCAGATTCGATCCTGAATTCTGGCGAGAAGAGGTACGACTCATAACCAATCCTAGGGGCAAGCTCCTCAACCAGGTTAACCCGATCCGGCACGTTACAGGTAACTCTCAGGTCTTCCTCAGCTCTCGCACCGGAGTCAGTGCTAGGATGCGCCACAGCCATCAGGAATCAGGGCCATCATGGTGAAGCTGCAACGGTTGCATCTGGAAGTCACCAATGTCTGTAACTTCAAGTGTGAATTTTGTCCGGACGCGATCATGGGTCGGGCTCGGGGTCATATGGATCTGGGGTTATTGCAGAAGATTCTGACCGAGATCGCGGAAACGGAGATAGCCGAGATTGTAACTTTCCACCTCATGGGGGAACCCCTGATCTACCCTCATATTTTCACTGCGATTACTCGGGCCCTGGATCTCGGAATTCGCCTACACCTGACCACCAATGGCAGCACCTTTGCCCTCAAGCCTGACCAGATTCGCCAGCTGGTGAGCCTGCCGATTCCGAAAGTTACAATTTCTCTGCAAACCCCTGATCCAGAAACCTTTCAGATCCGCGGTGCTCCCCCCCACCTGACTCCAGATCTCTACTTTCAGGGCATCACAGACTATATCCACACTCATCTGCTGGCCACCTCTCCCACCCGTGTCCATATCAAGTTTCTGGACACCACTCCTCATCCCTTCCTGGTTCCCCACAAACGCCTATCGGTACTGGATAATGCAGCGGTCATGCGGGCAGAGTTATTGAGCTGGGCCAAGCGACTGCTGGCAAAACTTCCCGAAGTCCCTAGCGATCCCTGGATCCAGCAGCAACTTAACCGCTATCGTCCCGGACGTTGGCAGATCATTGCGCTGCACCCCCGTCTAGCTTTGGAAACCTTTCCTCTGGACAGCTGGGGCAATGTGGAAACTGCCAGAGTTTATCCGGCCTCCTTTGGCACCTGTAATGGTGCTGCTCAACAGGCGGGCATTCTCTATGACGGCACCGTCGTTCCCTGTTGTAAGGACTATGAAGGTCTAATTCCACTGGGCAATGTTCGGGAAAAGCCGCTAGCGGAGATCCTGATGGATCAGCCAGCCTGTGGGCTACGGCAGGGATTCAACCATTTGCAGGTCAAAAACCCCGTTTGTCAACGCTGTATCGGAGCCGACAGCCATCACAAAACTCTACTGCGCCAGCTAGGATCCATTGCCTATTTCAAGGGTTACCGCCCCCTGATGCAAAAGCTGCAGCCGGGCTGGGGAGACGTTTAGATCTATCAATCTTTCTGGATCAAGTAATCCACCAGCCGATCTAGACGCTCTACGGCTGCCGTGGTGGAGATCAACATTTCCCGCACCTGCATGATGGTCTGGGTTAATTGGGCCACAGAATGAGCCAGATCTGCTTGAGCACTGGTGATCTCAGGCTGGTACTGGGTTAACTGCACCTGGGCATCCGCCATCTTGGCCTGAGTGTCCGTGATCCGCTCCACTGAATGAAGCAACATGCCCTGGCTTTTGGCAATGTTTTCGATAATATCCGCCAGCCGATCAATGCGATCGTCGGTCCAGCACTCTCGCGTCATGGATAGCACTCCAAAGGATCCAGGAAGAAAATCATAGCCGAGATCTGGGCATGCCCAATCTCAAGGTCAGTATATCTCCTGGCTGCTGGATCCCAGTCAATCTCTTGATCTTTTCTGTAAAATAATATACATTAGAGAAGTCAGGGTCTTGCCCGTGTTGATTGCTATCTGCATAAAATTTAGGGTAGGACTAAAGCAGGCAGGAATTTACCGCAACAGGATGAGTTATGCTGGTCACTCTCGAAAAAGCCCTTGAGATCATTGGTCAAGGCAAGCATGTCATGATCATGACCACTGACGGAAAGATTGCCTTGGTCCCCTCTGGCAAGGCAGACATGAAAGTCAGTTCCATGGAAGCCATCAACCTCATGTTTTACGTGGTGAGGATGGGCAGTGGCGATGATGTTCAGCCTGTCTGGGCTCAGCTGGAGCAGGCCATCCAGGAAGCAGCTGAACAAGCTAACAAGCCTGATCCTGCTACATTAAGGCAGCAGCGTTACCGCGAGATCAGGGGTATCGGCTAAGACCGACGAGCCCTGATCTGGGACAGCAGCTTGAGAGTGCTGGGCTCGTTACTTTGCCGCGCTTTTTTTTGCTGCTAGACTAGCACAGCTGAGGGGAACCCAGTGCCCCTCCTGTGTCAGCCCCAAAAGCATCGACTGAGCAGGTGCAATTACTTCTCCTGTGAGGGCACAGTATTCCTCCTGCTGAGCTGTAGCGGGGACACTTGCTCGTATATTCTGCCTCGTTACCTTAGATCTCTGGGGCTGGAGCTGCTGATGTACATAGGTCCAGAGTACTTCCCGCACCAGAGTTTGATACCCTTGATTCCCCGCCAGCTGTTTTAGCTTGTCCTTGAGTTCACGCTCTAACCGAATACTGGTGACTTCCATTTCAGTAGTGGACGAACGCGGCATGGTTGGGGTGATCATCTGAAGTTTCCTCCCAAAAAATAACGTGCTTATCTGTAGCATAAGTGTAGTACGAGAGGCGAGGTTGTAAAGGGCACAGTCCAGAGAAAGTCATCCCCGCAGGCGCCCAGAACGCAAAATACTGATGATCAGCCACAAGCCTAAGAGGGTAGCGGTGGCAAAAAGCACCTGACTCACCCAATACACCTGCAGGCTCTGGGCCTCGGCCGAGATCGTAGCTGCTCCGATGATCAGAGCCCCCACTACCACACTGAAGGAAAGGCGGTTGGCCGAGTCATCCAGACTGCGACGGACCGATTCCAGTTCATTCACACTCAGGTTCCAGCGCAGCGTTTCTGAGGTAATGCGGCTGAGTAACACTTCTACCTGACGGGGAGACTGCAGAGAAAGGTTTTTCAGGTCCAGGGCGGTGCGCAGCAGAGCTGGGAGGGGAGCATTGCCCACCAGTTGTTGGCGAAACACATCGGTCATCAAGGGGCGCAGCTGATTGGGCAGGTTGTACTGTGGATCCAGTTCTCGTGCTACTCCCTCCAGATTGGCCAGAGACTTGGAGCAGAGACCCAAATTACCGGGCAGACGGATCATGTTGCGGCGGGCGGTTTCCAGGACATCAAAAAAGAGCTCGCTGAAGTTGAGCTGAGAAACATTCAAGCTGTAATACTGCCGCAGCAACCGTTCATAGTCTCGCTCTAGCTGGGAAAGACTGATCGGCTTGACGGGGGGAGCGAGTTCCAGGGTCAGCTCACTGCAGCGTTGAGCATCCAGGCTGACAATCGCCAGAATCAGTTCCAGCAGAATCTGTTGGGTGCGGGGATCGAGGCGGCCAATCATTCCGCAGTCCAGGAGGGCCACCCGTCCATCCTGTAGGAAGAAGAGGTTGCCGGGGTGAGGATCGGCATGAAAAAAGCCATCGATACAAATTTGCTGGAAAAAGGCACGGGTGAGCATCTGGGCAATGGCCCGTTTCTCGCCTTCGGCGTCTCCCCCTTTGCTGGCACCTGAGTAGGTGGCTTTCAGGATCGGGACTCCATCCAGCCATTCCAGGACCAGCATTTTGTCGGTGGTCAGGGGCCAGATGATCTCAGGCACCACCAGTTGTTTGGGGTCAAACCAGCGGCTGTCGCCCATGTTGCGGCGCAGTTGATCCGTGTAGGTGGCCTCCTGCGTGAACTTAAGCTCATTGCGCAGGGCACTGGCAAACTCATCTGCTAGCGATACCACATCCGAAAACTGACCAAATTCGGTTTGGGCCACCAGTTCTGCCAGACTCCGGATCAGGGCCATATCCTGGTCCACAATCTTTTCGATCCCCGGTCGCTGCACCTTCAGAGCCACCTCTCGACCATCCAGAAGCCGGGCTTTGTGGATCTGGGCAATGGAGCCTGCCGCCACGGGATCCTGGTTGATGTAGGCAAAGGTTTGTTCCAGGGGCTTCTGCAACTGCTGGCGGATGACAATTTCAATATCTCCCCAGGGAACCGGGGGCACATTGGCCTGCAGATCCGTGAGAGCCTCAATATAGGGGCGAGGTAAAAGATCAGGACGGGTGCTGAGCAACTGGCCCAGCTTGACGTACACAGGCCCGAGATCCACCAGGATATTACAGAGGATCTGTGGGGGGGCAGTTTGGGTTCATTGGCTTTTGCCCCCATCAGCAGCTGGCGCATATAATCCCAGCCATGCCGGAAAACCACCTCCAGGATCTCTCCCTGACGGGCACTATTTTGGGCAAATCTGGCAAACATGGGCGGACCGTTCCGGTGCGATACCTCTTTACCATAGATCCTGAGACTAACTCTCACCACTCCGGGATTGGAAGCGGGGAAAAGGAGAAAGGCCGATGGGGTTACTGGGACGGGTTTATAAAGCCATCAACCTGGATCTGTTGCAGATCGCCAGAATGGCAGACACTCCCGTCGAGCATCTAACGGGCGTTGTTCTAGACCTGCAGGATCTGCACCATCTGCTCAGAAAAACACTGGCAACTGAGATTATGAATCTGAGGTGCTTGCAATATCAGGTGGATCAGTGTCTGCAGCAGGACACCGAAGTTCCTGCCGATCTGGCCCTGGAATTGGAAGATAAACAAGGTCAGATCCAGATTTTGAGTCGGCTACTGATGCGTCTGGAGAGCAAGGTGGCCCTGGCCCAACGATTACTGACCGATCTCAGCCCTGAACCCGCTTGAGCCGATCGGCTAGGGGGCTATAGATAAGCGGTTCCCTTGACCGTAGCTCGGATGTCGCGTAGTTTTTGGATGGAGTGCTCAAAGGGACTCATGATGGCTTTTTTGGAGCAGACGGCTTCTCAATTATCTCCCAACAGATGGCTTCTGCTGACTGAATGATCTTGTCTCACAGATCACCTTAAGCTACGCCCCTACGGATAGCCCAGCAGTGTAACGGTTCTGTTGAGCGACTGTCACTAACTTTTGCCACAACACCGCCCAACTTTGTCAGTCCGCTCCAACAGATTTGTTCTACTGCTGACGCTTAGGAGTAAAACTGCTCGTACTCGTCATGATCACCAATCCAAAACCACGTTACTGTGTCACCTTCTAAGACTCCAAGAGCACGATGGCTTCGTGTCACTCGCACAGACCAAATTCCCTCCTCGCTGTTGATGCACTTGAAATGCAGCGATGGATGAAATGGGTTCTCTGCCCACAGTCGATATGCTTTTCGCGCCCCTGCCCTCATGGAACTGCTTAATTCTCGATATCTTGACCAAAAAGAGGGTAGCGTTGCAGACTTCATAGTTGCTCATAGTCCAGCGGCACTGATTGCCCTGCTGCAATTTCTTGTTTTGCTTTCCGGGCTGCCGCGACTAGATTACCCTGTGTCCGTTGAAACGAAGTATCCCAACGCTTCTCATCTTCTAAATCTGCGATGTAGGCTCGGATGTGTTCTACAACTTTTTCCTGCAATTCATCGGGCAAGGATTCGACCATCTTCACGATCGTGGTGATAGCAGCAGCAGACATAGATTTCTCAATAATAATGGTTTGCCACCTCTATTTTACAATCTGGTATTCATCAGCCATAACAAAGCCAGACCACAATCCTAGTTCTCTAGTTCTGACGCAATACTTATTGTCCAACAACTTGGACTCAAAGGCTACCAAAACCCTTAAACGAAGCGGTAGAACGGTGAAGCTCAACGGCGGCAGATAAACTTGAACTCTCACCGATAACTTCTATTCCGTCCGCACCAACACAGTGTTAGGTGGCTGGCAAGGACAACTAGCTTACTCTGTGGCAACAGGTTTTGAGCTAACTGCGAACTCTAGCTGCGAACGGTAGAAACAAACATCGAACTCCATAAAGAAGTTCACCTGTCCCAGAATGAGCGGAACATTTGTAGCTTGTGTCCAGGCAAATACCAGTTGCACAGGCTCAAACTGCCCAACGACAGCTTGAACAAGCACAACACGCGCTTCGTACTGAGCTAAATTTCCTGTCAAACTCAGTGCTGCTGTTTGTCTTTCCCAGTCGTATCCAAGCTCGACTCCTACCAAATATGGCAGTACATTTACACTTGCACCTGTATCTAATATCGCAGAGGCTCGAACAGAAACTTGCTGATTCAACAGAGTCAAAGGCAAATACGGGCGAAAACCCGCTTCGCCTAATGCTGGATCACTAGAGACAAATGGATATCGTTCAGCGTTAGGCATGATCTTGAGCTTTAGCAGCGTGTAACACTTTTAACATCGTATCTGCTGCCTCAAAAGCATCGTAGGGAGACCATACTGGGTAAGCTTGGTTAGGTTTAATAAGATCCATTTCTTGTTGGGCTAGTTCTGAAATTAAAATTTGCATGATATGGAACTTGTCGGAGCGGCTCAGCCCTTGCAAAGTCGAGATTAGTTCTGACGAAACCATTCAAAACACTCCAGTTGAATCTAGGGTTGTCCCACTATTATATTCTTCATCTCTTCGGTGCTGTACGGGCGGGAAGCCCGATGAATCATGGCATGGCAGTTTGGGCAGACAGGGCGTAGATCTTGCACAGGGTCAACTTCGTATTCCTCTGCAATTTCTGAAATTGGGCGTAGATGATGCACATGAATAAAGCCTTCGCCTAACTGCCCATAAACTTTACCAAAGTTAAAATTACAAACTGAGCAATTTAATCCGTAGTAATCAATGCATTTCCGCCGTGCTTTGGGATCTCGCTCATAGGCATTCACTGTTACTTGACGTACTACCCCTTCACGAAATATCTGTGCTGAATCTACTTCGTCTGGGAAAAAACTTGCAGTATTTATAGAACCTAACTCAGTACCTCGACTTGAGTATCGTTGGGCAAGAAAATCATAAGCTTCATTGATCTCTGACTCAGATCGCTGCCCTAGCTTTGCTCCAAAACGATAACCCAAATTATTCCATGTAAGAATTTCACTCAATGTCTCACTGGTATAGGATCTTCGCTTGAAAGCTACACTTTCCCACCCGACTTTGAATTGTGCCCGTCTTCGATTATCGGGAGGGCTACGATCGTCCTTGTTATAAACTTATTCGTTAAAAATCTTTTCGTAGATAGATTCGTTAGGCAACCTTTGTGACTCGTTTGTAACCCATCCCAATGCTTCCAGAGCTTTTGAAACTTCAGGACTTAAAATCCAGTGCCACTCCCCCTTGCGTTTCTCAAACGTAACCAGCGTGCCTAACTTCTCTGGTTCTGGATTGTAGTCCAACTTTTCACCAACCAAACGAGCTAAACGCCCATACATCATGTTTGCCGTAGTATGGCGGCTATAGCCCATAGCCTGAGCAAGTTGCTTCGCAGTTATCGTTTTCTCATGTGCTTGGTAATGAATCTGAAGTATTTGAAGATGATGATCTTTCAAATTATCTATTGCCTGAAACGCAGCTACATATTGATGAAATTCTGGAGGATTCGATGAAGCTATGGTCGGCATTCTTCAGCCCTAACATTCTGCAATTCAAAGATAACTTGGAAACACTGTCCCAATAGAAAACCTAAGCCGCCTAACGGTGAAGCTCAACGGCGGCAGATAACCTTTAGGTCTAAACCAAGATCTCTGTTCCGTCCGTTGCAGCGCAGTGTTAGCTGGCTGGCAACTACTCAAGTTTTATTCCAACAACCAAGCAAACAAATCTTTAATTGTAAGCTGTAGCTCACTGGCAAACGATGGTACGGGAACAATTTCATCTGGCTCATCCAATACTTCAGGTTCTTGCTTTGGACGATAGACAAACACAGTTTGTTCATCCGGATCGATTAACCAACCTGTTTGGGTTCCATGCCGCAGACAGTGAAGGATATTCTTCGTTACTTTTGTTTGGCTTTGATCGGGAGACAGGATTTCAATTGTCCAGTCTGGCGCAGCAGGAAACGTGTTGGAAACCTCCCCATTCTTGTCACGGGGAATGCGGCTCCAAAGAAACACTGCAATGTCAGGGACAGTTGAACGACCACCAAATGTACTGCGTAGCTCAGGAAATGCACGAGCAATACGCTTAGATTTAACTACGCCATTGATCGCAGGTACGAGTTCCCCTTGGATAGCACTATGTTTCCCTTGAGGCATCGGTTTCTGAATAATTTGACCATCTATGTATTCACTTGCAGGCTTCGTTTCTGGTGACTGCAAAAACTCCACCAAGGTTAATGTTTTAGATGGTGTTTGTACCATTTAGATTTATCCCTCCATCAGCCAGATCAGAACCTAATCTCTAGTTTACTCAGAAACTCAATCTTTGGGATCTGGCTTCACGCTGGTATGGCGATGAGACAACCACATAAACACCCACCGATCACCTCTCAAGGCAATCCTCACCAGTGACTTAAGAACCTAACGGTGAAGCTCACTGGCGGACATGAGTTTTTGGTATAAGAAGCAAGCGATCGCCAGTCCGTCCAGTGCAGCGAATTGATAGGGAAGACCTGAATGCCGTCGCTACAAACACCAGACTCTCTCAAAAGGTAACAGATGAATCAGACTGAGCAAAGCCATGTTTATATTCCTCTAAGGTTGTCCAGATACTTCTAATCATTAGGAGAATCGATCAAACAACTTCACTTTAATTCGAGAGTTTGATCGAGACGATTTAATTCTTAAACGACCACAAGTGGGAGCGATCAAAAAAGTAAACCAACCTAAATCGAAGCTTTTTTCAACCTCAACTTACAGTAATGGCAAGTAAAAATATAGACAGTGAGCCAGAAATTGTATAATAAACAACCAAAAATATTGGAAATATTGGTCTCCAATACCATTTATGGGGTTTCCAGTTCAGCAACCATAATCTACCTAGTTGATAGATTAAGAGCCACTGAGCTAACCCGATCAAAGCTGTGATTATTAGATTAACGTAAGAGTCAGTATTGATGCCAAGTAACGATGGAAAAGTTATGAATGAAGATAACACCAAACCATTAAAAAAGGTAACTGCAAGCAAAACGTCAATATTAAGGAGGCTAAAGTAGATATCATATTTCCCCAAACCTAATACTAATGCAATTACTAGCAACAGGCCAAGTGCCCATGTTGTCCAAAGTAAAAACCAGAGTCTCACCGAGTTAGAAGCTCTTTTAGGCATAGCTATCCGTATGAATTGAATCTAGTAGCATAGATATAAACAGGCTACTTAACATTCCTGTTGATCTATAAATGTGCTAATCCAGCTAGCGGCATAGCTACTGAATCCCGATTTTCTATATGCTCGAAAAGCTTCGATCGTGCCTAAGGAAGCTCTTGCATCTTCAATGGTACCTATGCGCTCAGCAGTATAGATTCGCATGTATCCCTCAGAAATGAAGTGTGGGTCATTATCAGTTATAGCACTATCAATAGTTGGCCAGGAGTGCCACCATGTATTTCTTTCCGTACTATCTTCAGTAAATCCACCGATAACCAGGATTTGCTTGAGTTCTGCCCAACTAGGTGGTTCTGTGGGTAGAGAAACTCCACTGTCATGGCTGATATTGCTCGCAAGTCCATGATGTCGATCTTGCATCGGAATAACAATGTGAGCGGGAACATTGTTAACTGCCTGATCTAGTCCAGAACTCAAGCCTGATGCCAGTCCATGAAGATCCAGGTGAGGAAAAGAAATAATAGTTCTATTAACTACAGGGACTTGCCTCAGAACAACTCTCTCAATATGGTATTGAAATACCTCAAGCCACACAACCATCTTTTCAAAATCGTTTAGAATTATATTTTCTCCATTATTAATGTTATCTATGGAGGTAAGTAAATTACGAAAATCGCAGAAATCACTAACTCCAGTAGCCTGATTTCTGGCATAATTTCTCAACTCTGTAACACGAGAGGCCATCATTTTATTTTCAAGAAGACTATCAAGCCCTCCATCTATACCAAAAGGAAAGTTATCTCGCTCATCTGAGGTTAGATCTGCTGATTGTTTGATTTCAATCTCAAAGATAAATTTGAGGGTGGCATTCGGTGTCGTATATTGATTTCCTCCTGTTTCTTCAATAACTTGTTCTCGTTCATGAATCCAAGCCTTTTGGTTAGGAGAAAGATTTTCTCCACTACTAGTTGGGGGTGACAACTCAAAAGCTGTCAAAGAATTGTCTGGAAAAGTTTCATCAGATCCCGATTCTGTCAACCGAGACTCAAGCTTAAACTTATCAGCAAAAGGATTGAACGTATTATTAGAAGATAGTTCAAGAATCTCCAAATCCAGGGACTTTGTTTCTCT
Organism: Synechococcaceae cyanobacterium SM2_3_1; assembly: GCA_012030715.1. Taxonomy (GTDB): domain Bacteria; phylum Cyanobacteriota; class Cyanobacteriia; order Thermostichales; family Thermostichaceae; genus JAAUUJ01. The sequence goes on from JAAUUJ010000032.1 coordinate 11,281, forward strand.
TCGCTCTAATCTGACATTCAGTGCAATTGTGCTGCCAGATATCGATATAGGAGTAAAAGCAATTGTGAAATCATAACCAAGGAATCCTCTGAGATATTGAACACTCTTGAGTTTGAAGTGAATATATGAAGTATTCATAATCATTACTAAACTTCAACATTTTGGTTGGTTGAAATCAGATACTGATGAACGAGAGGCTCGTAACGGTTGAACTCACCCGCCGTCACTGACTTTGGATGGTGTTAGCATTTTAGTATACGGTCGGGTGCAGTGATTTGTTATCCCACCACCCCTAAAAAACTATGAGGAGTATAGCTGAAGACATTGTGGGGTAGGTTGGTCAAAGTCTGCAACTTATTAACCAGTTCTTCGATACTATCAAAGTCTTTTCTAAACTCACGATTCGCTTTTAGTTGTGCTGTATAAAACTCCTCTCCACTTTTTGCTAAAAACTTGATTTCAATTACCTCATACATCTCCCTTTCAGATGTTCCCCCATAAAGCTCATCACTAATGTCAAACTGAACACTTTTGATTTCTGAAAACGAGATAACTTTAACTTTCTTGTTCTTTGATAAAGTATGGATACATTCATGTATTAAAATTTTCTCATTTCGCTTGAGAATAAGCTCGTATAGGGTAAAATTCCGCCATACCCATACCAGCCATAACCCAAATCCTAGGCCTAGGATCAACGTAGGGATATTAAAGAAAATAACATTACCACGAATTAAGGGGGGAATTAAGATTATCGCAAGTGGACATAGTATAATTCCGAAGATAGCCATTATAATTTCTGTAAGAGTTTGTTGTCTAAACACTAAGCGGTCTTCAAACTCTTCGTATTGTTTTCTGGACATAACACTCACCTTTGGGTTGTCCTCATGAGAAGATTACATATGCTTCTGCCGCCAAATAAATGATAATCATTTAGGATTCATACTTTTTTCCAAACAGAATGATGCTATCCAGATTTGTCTGTATAGTCAACGTTTTGAGCGATAATCACCTCTAAATGGTTTTTATCTGGCTGAATGAGCATTAACCCTCCCATACCTAGACCCAGAATGCTCCTGAATCAGGTCAGTGATGTCCTCCGGATCAAACACTACTCCTACCAGACTGAGAAGTCTTATCTTCTCTGGATCCGTCGCTTCATCCTGTTCCACCATAAGCGACACCCTAGGGAGATGGGCGGCGAAGAGATTAACGCATTTCTCACGCATCTGGCGGTTGTTCCTTAATTTGTGCACACCGTAGGAAGTTCCTGCCGATCTGGCCCTAGAACTGGAAGATAAACAAGGTCAGATCCAGATTTGGAGTCGGCTGCTGATGCGTCTGGAGAGCAAGGTGGCCCTGGCCCAACGATTACTGACCGATCTCAGCCCTGAACCCGCTTGAGCCGTGAGCATTAGGATAGCAGCTGTAGAGAGAGGGAATTTGGATGGCCCTAGCACCGCGGGAGCGCGCCCTACTGGACAATGCCTTTGGAGTGGTGACAGAACAGCGTCTCATCTGTCGACAGGCCGTTTCACCCGCGCTGGGTCGCCACCGTGACTATCCCCTTGCGGCTGTGATCTCCATTCGCCTGGAGCAGGAACGTTTTTGGGGAGAAATTGCCGTTGCTTTGCTACCTTTTGGGGTTCTGGGGACTCTCAGTGTTGCTCTTGCGGGATGGTCAACCAGCTGGTCTCTACTCTGCCTGGGCTTGGTCATGGGGGTAGGACTCTGGCAGGCTCTTCGCCTCCTCAAACCCATCCCGATCATTATCATTACCCTGGCAGAACGCCATCTCCTCTCCGGTGACGACAACCCCAATGCCCTGCCCTGGCAGCGAACTTTGCAGGGGATCCTGACGGAAGTGCAGCAATGGTGGCAACCGCAGCGTTCCGGGCAGCAGGTGGCGACTGTGATCTTGAGGGGACGGCGACAGGATATGGCGGCAGCCGAGGAGTATGTTCAGACAGTCCAGAATCAGTTAATGGCGTTACCGGGTCAGAAAGGGACTCCTGGTAGTGCGTTGCAGCTGATTTTGCAAACTGCCAGTCAGCGTCAGGGCCGGATCACGATGACCGAAGTGATGATGGCCACCGGATTGTCTTTGCAGAAAATTGAGACGGAACTGCAGGATCTGATCCATCGCGGTTATGTGTTGCCCGAGAATGATATGGAGACAGGAGCGGTTACCTACTGGTTTCCGGAACTGGATCGACGCAACGAACTGCAAGGTTAACCTATGACTTTCTCCAAGCAGATACCCATCCGAGTTTTTGGGCCCATCCTTCTGGGTTTGCTCTTGGCCTTTGCGGCTGTTCTGGCTCTGGATCAGCATCAGGAGAATCCTGCAAATGATCCTGTCGCCGCTCCGGAAGCACAACCCTCTACGATCAGCTCATCGATTGATCAGGTCCAGATGATCGTGCTGGACCCGCCGCCTTTTCCTCAAGGTCCTCCTGAGATCGGGGAGGCAACAATTCCTTCCTTGACCTTGAGCTTGCTCTCCGCTAACCCCAATCAGATCACGGATGAGGACGCCTGGTTGGCTCAGCATCAGCTTTCTCTACCCCAGTATCCAGTTCCAAATTCCTTCCAGCAGCTCTCGGGTGAGCTTCCAAACACGATTCCCCTTGCGTATCAGGACGCCCTGCTGGTTCAAGCCCTACCTCAGGCAACAACGACTCTACTTTTCTACGGCAATCATTTTTCTGAAGCTCGCTATCTATTCTCCTATAGCGAATCGTCAAATTTATTTAACTATGGCTATGATTTCGAAAACTATTTATTATCACCTGAATATAAACCGGAAGATCGAGAATTTGTCCAGCAACAATTAACCTGGGCAATTCAGGAGGCAGAGATCTTGTATGTGTCCACAGCCCATGCTACCTATGCAGAATCTTCTAAGGGCATGAATGCCTATTTAACAGCGATCAATACAGATACACATGAACGCCTGTGGCGCAGCCAGTCTTTGGTCTGTAATGCAAAGAATTTTGTGATCATCGAGAATGTAATTATTTGTGGCTATGGCTTCACTGCTGAACCCGACTACCTATACATCCTCGATAAGAAAACAGGAACGATTATGGATCAGATCTCTGTAACCTCTGCACCAGAATATATCTTGCCAAAAGGATCAGAGCTATTTGTCCGTACTTACAATACCGATTATGTTTTTTCGATTAATCGCTAACGCTCGATCACTCGTCATCTACCCTAAACGCTCCAGACGATATTTCAGGATCTGTTGTTGTTGTTGCAGTTCCTGGAGCTGAGAGCGGTTGGTTTCTACCACTTCCTCAGGGGCTTTATCCACAAAATTCGGATTGTCCAGACGCGCCTGGATCGCCGTGATCTCCTGAGCAATTTTGGTCAGATCCTTCGTCAGTTTTGCTCGCAGGGCCTCCAGATCCACCAATCCTGCCAGCGGGATCAAGATCTGCACCGTGCCCACCACGCCTGCCGCCACCTGCTTGGGTTCCTCCTCCAGTTCTGCCAGGATGGACACCTGCTCAGCTCGGGCTAGATCCTTGATGTACTCCATGGCCTGGGTCAGGATCTGCTGCTCCCCCTGATCCTGGCTTTGCAAAATGGCAGTCATGGTTTGCTGCGGTTTTAGCCCTGCCTCCACTCGCAGATTGCGCAGCACCCGAATGACCTGGATCACCTGACTGAAATCCTGCTCCAGATCCGAAGCCATCAAAACCGGATCCGACTGGGGATAGGACTGCAGGGAAATTGAGGTTTGCTCCTGGGCCTGAGTCAGGGTTTGCCAGATCTCTTCGGTAATGTGGGGCATCCAGGGATGCAGCAGCCGCAGGATCGACTCCAGGACGGTGGCCAGCACCTGACGGGCAACAGTAGCAGTCTGCCCTGAGGAGCGCAGGCGGGGTTTAACCAGCTCAATATACCAATCGCAAAAGTCATCCCAGATCAGGCTGTAGAGCAACCGGGCCCCTTCCCCCAGCCCATAGGATTCCAGCTCCCGGTGAATGGCCGCCGTGGTGGAATGGAGGCGAGAGAGCATCCAGCGATCGCTCAGCTCCAGCTGTTCAGGATCAGGGGGACCAAGAGTAGCAGGGGTTTGACCCTCCAAATTCATCAGGACAAAGCGAGAGGCATTCCAGATCTTGTTGGCAAAGTTGCGAGAAGCCTCAACCGATGCGGATTCGCCCGTTTTGCGGTCGTAGGCCAGGCGGACATCTTGTCCAGCTCCCACCACCTCCTTCACCAGGGTGTAGCGCAGGGCATCGGTACCATATTTGTCCATCAGATCCAGAGGATCGATGCCATTGCCTTTGGATTTGGACATTTTGGCCCCATGCTCATCCCGCACCAGACCGTTAATGTACACATCCTGAAAAGGCATAGCCTTGCCCAGTTGAGTGCCCATCATGGTCATGCGGGCCACCCAGAAAAAGATAATGTCAAACCCGGTGGACATGAGGGTATTGGGAAAATAGCGCCGCAGATCCGCGGTTTCCTCCGGCCAGCCCAGGGTGGAGAAGGGCCACAACCCGGAAGAAAACCAGGTGTCTAGCACATCTGGATCCCGCTGCAGCTGCACCTCTGCACCATAGAGTTGCTGTGCCTTTTCATAGGCGTCTGCTTCTGAGGCCGCCACAATGTAGGTCTGGGGATCTGAGGGAAGCTGCCCCTCCTGAAGCGGATACCAGGCCGGGATCTGATGACCCCACCACAGTTGTCGAGAAATGCACCAGGGCCGGATCCGTGCCAGCCAGTCGGTGTACACCTTGCTCCACCGTTCCGGGATAAACCGGGGGGATTGCTCTTCCCTCTCTGCCTGCAAACACTGCTGCGCCATGCCACTGACATCACAAAACCACTGGATCGAGAGCAACGGTTCTACAGGCACCCCGCCCCGATCACTGTGGGGCACAGTGTGGGTATAGTCTTCAATCTTGTCCAACAGCTCATGATCCTGGAACCACTGCACCACTTGGTTCCGGGCTTCAAACCGATCCAGACCCGTAAAGGGAGCCCCGGCGGCATTGAGGGTGCCATCCTTATTCATGACATTAATAAAGGGCAGATGGTGACGCTTGCCCACCTCAAAGTCATTGTGATCATGGGCAGGGGTGATCTTGACACAGCCCGAGCCAAAGGCAGGATCCACATAGCTATCCCCAATGATCGGAATCAATCGATCCTGAATCGGTAAGCGGATCTGCTGGCCGATCAGGTGCTGGTAGCGACTGTCCTCCGGATTCACGGCTACAGCGGTATCCCCCAGCATCGTTTCGGGACGGGTGTGGCCACAACCAGATACTGACTGGGATCCTCGGCCAGGGGGTAACGAAAATGCCAGAGATGTCCCTTGACTTCTTTGTCTTCCACTTCAATATCCGAGACCGCAGAGAGACTGGCCGGACACCAGTTGACCAGGTACTCCCCCCGATAGATCAGGCCTGCTTCGTACAGCTGCAAAAAGGCGGTGATCACGGCACGGTTCAGGCCTTCGTCCATGGTGAAGCGCTCCCGTGACCAGTCCAGAGACAGCCCCAAACGTCGCAGCTGTCCGGTGATGCTGCCCTGTGATTGGGCTTTCCATTCCCAGGCTCTTTGCAAAAAAGCTTCTCGCCCCAGGTCGTAGCGGGTCTTGCCCTCCTGACGCAGTTGTCGCTCCAGGATGGTGTGGACCGCTATCGAAGCGTGATCCGTCCCCGGCACCCAGAGGACGTTGTACCCCTGCATGCGCTTGTAACGCGTCACAACATCCGGCAGGGTAAAGGCAAAAGCATGGCCCATGTGCAGATTCCCAGTCACATTGGGGGGCGGAAGCACCATGCTGAACACAGGCCCAGGCTTCTCCGGATCGGCCACGTACAATCCTTTCTCTTCCCAAAAACGCTGCCATCGCGGTTCCGCTTCAAAGGGGTTGTATTGGGTAGGCAGGGAGGGTGACGTGGCAGTCATGGAGGTACATCAGTCAGGAGCAGGCATAACCAATAGGGTAGCAGCATTTCTCAACCGTCGGGATTGGCAGGATCAGGCTCAGTAACTGCCCAGGATCCCCCGCCGTTTGGCCTGCTCCACCGCCCAACGAAAGCACAGTAACCCCATCCCCAGATAAACCAGACCCACCCCCAACGAGATGACCCAACGCCCTACATCCAAAGGTTCGCCACGGGCCATCAGATCTCGCAACAATCCCGCTCCCCCGGTCATGGGCAGTAGTTGTGCTAAGACTCCAGCTCGACCCGTCCACTCTTCCGTGGGGGTGGCCATCAGAAAGAGCAGACCAAACTGAAAAATGCCCACCAGTTGCTGGACCCGTTTAAAGAGCAGCGCCAGTGATCCCACCACAAAGGCTAGACCATAAGCCCCCATAATCACACTGCCCAGGGGCAGAAGTAGCAGCAGGGGAAAACTAACACGACTGCCTGTCAACCCCATGATAATGATCAAAATCGAGAGGATCAGTGCCAACCGCAGAGTCAGGCTGGCCACGGCTCTGGCAAAAAAGATCTGGGGTGCCCCAAAGGGAGAAAGGAGGACCTGCTCCAGGGTGCCTGTCTGGGTTTCTAGTTGCAGGTTGAGGGCAATATCCACAAGGACAAATACCACCAGCGTCCAGAGAACATAGCCAATCACGATGGCATCTAGACGGTCCCCAAACTGGGAGGCGGGACCCGTCATGTACTGAGCCCCCAGGAATAGGCCGTAGAAGACCATGGTGATGATAGCTACCCCACCCATGGCCTCCGCCGGATAGCGGATAAATTCCAGCCAGGTCCGCTTCAGCTCAGCCCAAAACAGCTCAATCATGAGATTGCACCAGTTTCAAAAACACCTGCGTCAGATCTGCCTGATCCCGGCTCATGGAGAGCAAAGGTAGTGGCTTTAAACTGGCCAGCACCTCATACACTCCTGCTGTGGGACCCATATAGGCCACCCGATGCTGCCCCTGAATCTTTGCTCCCAACGACTCCAAAATTTTGATTCGCACCGGATCGATCTCTGCGGCCACCTCGATCACAAAGTTTGAGCCGGAAAACTGTCGGATGAGCTCCCGCGTCGAAGCTTCCACCGTGATCTGGCCCTGCTGAATAATGCTCACCCGGTCGGACAGTTCCTCAGCAATATTGAGCTGGTGGGTAGTCAGAAGGATGCCTCGCCCTTCCTTGGCGACTTCCCGGATCAAAGTCTTCACCGTTTCGGTAGCCTGGACATCTAACCCCAAGGTGGGTTCATCCAGCAGCAACAGTTTGGGGTCATGGATAAGAGCCACAGCGATTGCCAGCTTTTGTTGCATGCCCCGCGAGAGTTTACTCACCACCACCTGCTGCTTCTGGATCAGATCAAAACGTTCTAAGAGGGCCAGCCCCCGTTCCCTGGCCACGCGGCGAGATAATCCCTTCAACACACCAAAGTATTCCAGATTCTGGATTGGGGTCAGACGCCAGTAAATGTTGCGGTTCCCCTCCAGCACCGCCCCCACCTCCGCCAGCGCTTGAGGCTCACGAAAAGGATCTTGACCCGCAATGTGCACCCATCCCCGATCGGGGTAAATCAGTCCGGCAATCATTTTGATCGTGGTGGTCTTACCTGCTCCATTCGGCCCCAGAAAAGCCAGCACCTCGCCCGCTTGTAACCGCAGTGATACTCCCCGAACCGCCTCGATGCGCTGCCGACCCGAAAAATAGCCTTTACTTAATTCCTTTGCCTCAAGAACATCCATGCCAGTGTAATGCTCACAATAGCTCTATCCTCACTCATGGATCAGGCGATTAGAGAAGTTAGCCTATTAAGGCTTGATCTCCCATCCTGATCGAGCTTGGGCAGGCACCCTGGAGATTGCTGTATTCTAGGCAAATCTGCCCTCAGCAATTGGCTATGCCTGGTCAAATTCGTAACACTAAGGATCACCTGTGGCTAGGATTATTCCGGCTTCTCAGGCCCTGAATCGGTTTCTGCTGTACAGCTTTTTCCATATTCATGTCTATGGCGAAGACAACTGGCCCCACACCGACAAAGGGTTGATCCTGGCCCCTAAACACTGCAGTCGCTGGGATCCGTTGCTTCTGGCTTTGCTCAGTCCGCGGCCGCTTCGCTTTGTGGCCACCACTACGGAGTTCAAAGGATTGCAGGGCTGGTTTATGCGTCGTCTGGGAGCGATTCCCATTGATCGAGAGCAGACCAAACCCTCCTCCATTTATGCCATGGTGAACTTGCTTCAGGCCGGAGAGCCTGTGGTCATTTTCCCTGAAGGGGGGATTCGTGATCATCTGGGTCCTCTCAAGCCTGGTCTGGGCAGAATGGCTGTCAATATGGAGCGTAAGTACCAACTGGCTCTGCAGGTTTTACCGATCGTGATTCGCTACAGTCCAGCAGCCGTCCGCGGTGCCACGGTTGAGATTCTGATTCTTCCGCCTCTGCAGGTGTCCCAGTTTATGTCTGATGCCTCCCTCCCTGCGGATCCTCAGCAGGATAAACAGGTGTCTCGGCAATTAACTCAGGCACTTCAACAGGCTCTTGCTTCTGCCTGGTCTCCTTCTCAGGGTTCCGATCTGGAGCCACCTGAACCTCGGTCGTCTTATTCAGGCTTCGAAGCAGGCCACCACTACCCATACCCTCAGTAAGCCGCAACTTAACTTCTCATCTGTGAACGCAAAATACCCTTGCCAGGATGTGCTCTGATCCATTAGGTTAGTATACGCACCAGCAATCCTCGGTAGCTCAGTGGTAGAGCGGTCGGCTGTTAACCGATTGGTCGTAGGTTCGAATCCTACCCGGGGAGTTAATTCGCTTTCTATATCCGTCTCAGACTGTCTGGCCGATTGCCCACTTAGCAGTGAGGTGCGGATAGGATCTTCACATGAATGCATGTGGCTGTGGAAAAAAGCCTGTGTTGAGAGGCAAGTGTAAGGTATCACTATTAAATGGTGGTGTTCGCAGGTGTGATGGATGAGATCCGTTCCTTTGCTATTGTCTCTCCCCCTCTCTAGGTCTCACCGAAAGGTGGATTCTCTGAGCCAGCTAATGGTGTGCTTAGCCTTGAGCTTATGGGCGGGGGGCTTACCTGTTTCTGCCCAGATCCTCTCAGAAGAACCTTCAGGGACCGATTCTGGGTTAACAGCGCAAACGGAGTCAGAATCTGAGTCGGCTTCAGAAATTAAAGAATCTCTGGAGGAGTCTCTGGTGAAAGGCTTACCTAGTGGAGATGTGATCACTCCACCCCTTCCCCCAGATCTGACGGTCCCTGCTGACGCACCTCCCCCCTCTCCCGCTCCGGCGTTAGGGGATGCCAGATCCTCAGAAGCGCTCATCGTCCCTCAAGATCCTTTACAGGTGAGGATCGAAAGCGTTGAAGGTCTATCTCTGGACCAGGCTCTCGATCTGGCAGTGGCACAGAACCTGGCGGTGGAACAGGCGCGTCTAGCCATCTTGCGAGCAGGGACCAGTCTCGATCAGGCGCTAGCGGCTTTTTCCCCCACATTCTCCACAACCTGGTCTTACCTCTATAATCAGCCCCCTACCGGAGGGAGTCCCTTTGTAGAGGATTCCAGCCGAATTTCTGTTTCTCTCCTGCGCCTGGATTATACCTTTCTAGATAGTGGTCGTCGCTCTGCCGCCGTTGACTCAGCCCAGGAAGCTGTAGAGATCGCTGAACTGCGTTTGGATCAAGTGATTCAGGACACCAGATTGGCCGTGGCTTCTGCTTACTACCAGGTCCAGCAGGCGAATGCGCTTGTGGCCATTAATGAAGCTTCTGTGGAAAGCTCTCTTGCCAGTTTGAGGGATGCTCAGGCCCAGGAAAGGGCAGGATTAGGAACTCGATTTAGTGTCCTGCAAGCAGAAACAGAGCTGGCCAATAACCGCCAAACCCTGATCAGAGCTCAGAATGACCAGCAGCTAGCCCAACGAGCCTTGGCGGAACAGTTGAATTTCTCGATTCCGACAGATGTGGATGTCATTGATCCAATTAGACCCCAGGGAAATTGGGAATTGACCCTGGAGAATACTATTGTTCAGGCTTTGAATAATCGTCCTGAACTGGAGATCCAGAGACGTCTGCTTGAACAGTCCAAAGATCAGGCCCGCAGCGCCATTGCCAGTATCCAGCCCCAGGTCAACCTGTTTGCAACCTTCGACTTTGGCGGTGATATTCAGGTACGGAACAGTACAGATACGGGCTATGCTGCCGGAGCTAACTTCAATTGGACCTGGTTCGATGATGGAGCCTCAAATGCCGCAGCTCAAGGATTTGACATTGATGCCCTGACTGCTGCCCGTACCTTTGAACAAATCCGCAATCAAATCCGCCGGACAACTGAAGATGCTTTCTTTACTTTAATTAATAGCCGACAGGCCATTGATTCTTCTAAAACTGCCATTACTTCGGCAGAAGAAAGCTTGCGGCTGGCGCGTCTGCGGTTTCAAGCAGGAGTAGGAACTCAGACGGATGTGATTGCGGCTGAGACAGCCCTGACCACTGCTCGCGGTAATTTATCCAATTCGATCATTGCTTACAATCTTGCTCTGGTCCAACTGCGGCGGCAGATCAATCAGCTCTAGGATCCCTTTGGGACAAAGGCAGTTAAGAAAAGCGCTAGAAAAAGCGAAGGCTAGTGTGAAGTCACAAGTGAAGAAACTGACCCAAAGCCCAACCATGCGATGGATCTATCAATGGTTCCAGTTGATCCACTTGGTGGAGATGAGAGGAGAACAACAGACGATGAATTTAAGGACGTCGGATCACTGATGACAACCCGCTGATCAGTGCCAAACGCAAAGCCAAGAAGCTGCAATCGCCCACTGTTTAGCGATATAGGAGCGGATAGCGTCTCGGTCAACGGGGTTGCGGTAGGGCTCCAGCAAGCAAGGAGATGTGACCATGCGACCCAGTAATCCCAGGAGCTGCGGATCCTGGTTCAGGGCGGGAGTGAAATACAAATCGATCTCACGGGTTTCATTACGGCAGAGATCACTTCCAACTCACCTATGGCTTCTGCTCCACTGACCTAAAGCGGCTCTTGGCATTGCGGGATCCCATCACCGGAAAGAAAAACGGCATTATCAGCCCACATCTCGACCAGCACATGGCTCATGAAATCAACCGCAAGGGCAAGCCTTACTGTCAGCGATTGGGGGCAGCCGCAGACTTTAGGATCCTGGGAGTTCCTAGTGATCAGGTAGTGGACTGGATCCTGGCGGTCAAGCTTCCTTTTGACTCGCTCTATTTCTACAGCACGGATCGTCCCATTCACGTTAGCTATGGGCCACAGCACAAGCGGGATATCTGGACATTTTTGGAGACGGGTCAGCCGACTAAGCCTACGGCACGCTACACGAACTGAAGGGGATCCAGCCTTGGGTGGAGTTAGCTAAGCTCATCACCTGATCAATCCGGTCGTTGCTTTTGCCTGGAGCGGATCCGGGAGCGTAGGAGTTTGATTTTGTAGGGATCCGCATCCTTGCGCCAGATGACTCGATGTCCTTGGAGTGTGGCACAGTGATCATCCAAGCATTTTAGCCAGCCTCGTTTCTTGCGGATCCCTTGTTCATCGTCGAGTAGCCCCCAACCTTCTTCCTGCTTGGTGAGCTTGGCGAATCGCTCGTAAAGGGGGTAGTCGGGTGTGACCAGAGTTTCTTTGCGATGCAGGATGGGGGCGTTATCGTCGGCATCAAAGTCCTGGTATTTCACATGCAGATCCCGTAGGTCGATTTCCATGTAGGTGTGCAGGGGTGGGTGGGAATCTGTGTCGAAGGTTGGGTAAAAAAGGTATGCGATTTTGGGTTGGCGGCTGTGGAACTTGACCAGGGTGGCTTCTTCAGGTCTGCCAATGGTGCGACTGGCACAGCTTTCGTAGAGTCGTAGTAGAGGATCCAGTTTCTCCAGGGCGGTGATGTGGACCGTGAGGGATTTAGATCCCCTTTTCCCGATGGAACTAGAACGACACTTTTCGGCAACGAGACTCAGGTTGCCCAGGCTCTTGAGCATGTCATCAGCTTGGGAACAGGCTTGGCGGTAGGTGCCAAACAAGGCTTTGAGATCTTTCTGGACTTCTGAGGTGAGCTGGTTGAGTTTAGGGCGGTGTCCGAAGTTAGTGAGGGCCAGGTAGAGCATCAGATCCTGTTTGCGCTGCTCGGCGATCTGGTGCCACTCTTGTTGATCGGTAACTTGCAGGATCACTTGGAAGGCGCGGTGCAGGGATCCGAATTCGCCCATGATTTCGGATTCTGAGAGCAGTTCTCCTTTGATGGGCAGCCGTCCGCGTTCGGTGACGAATTCCATTAGGGGAGTTAGAAGTTCACGGTAGTCGTCGAAGCGTTTGACTTGCTTCTGGATCCTGGGGGTGGTAGCACGGGATCTGAAGCGGCAGGTACGGAAGGTTTGGGCTTGTGCTTCATCGCGGAAGACAAAGTAGATCCCCAAGGCGACGGGAATGGCATCAACGCTCAGTACCTGATCAATGTAGGCTTTCAGTTCTTCTTGGTCGTAGTATTTCTGGAAGGTGTTGCGGCAGGTGATGATGCCGTCTCCATAGGCAATCTGACCACGGGTGGCATCTTCTACCAACACCTGCGCGGCCACGATCATGACTTGTTGGGTGAGTTCCCAGGCGTTGAGAAGGGCTTGGCGGCGCTCGACCGGATCCTCGATGACGTTGATGATGTAGCCCAGGTTGACGATATCGGCAGGGATGCGGGGGGCATTTGGTCGGTAGTGGGGATCCCAGCCTTCTGAGGTAAATCCTTGGTGGCGGATCAGTTTCAAATCATTGCCGTGGCCGCAGCCGTAGTCAAAGAAGGTGGATCCCTCTGTAAAAAGTCCAGCCTCAACCGCAGAACGGACGGGTTTGGATAAGTCGGTGCGAACGATGGCAGCGCGGTGTCGCTGGATTTGTGGAGTTAGCAGCTTGGCATGATGACCTTTTGTGCTGACCTGGTGGCCTTGAATGGTGATCCCAAATTCCTGGAGACGTTGCTGCCAATTTTGGTGAGTTCCGATAGACCGTGATTGAGCAAGAAGCCCTAGTTTTTCTTCTTGTCTGGTCAGTTCGGCGAAGTCTTGGTAGAGGGGGTAATCAGAAGCAACAAAGGTTTCTTTGCGATGCAGGATGGGGGGATTGGCGGTTTGGGTGTAGTCCCGTTGATTGACCTGGCCTGTGGTGAGATCCACTTGAATGCTGGTGTGGAGTGCAGGGTGGGGATCCGTGTCAAAGTCGGGGTAAGCGAGATAGGAAACTTTGGGTTGCTCGAAATGAAACTTCACTAAAGTGACGGACTCAAGATTCTTTACCCTCTGTCTTGCTTGCTGTTCAATGGCTTGCAGGACGGGATCCATTACGGAGAGGGCGGAGAGATGGACATAGAGGGAATCCGGCAAGAGCTTACCAATGGGGCTACACTGGCAACGGTCTACGATGGTTTTTAGTGCAACATCACTAACCATTAGGGGTAAGTTCGTGGCGAAACAGAAGGCGTTGTTAGATACCATTTCCACCCAGGGTACTGGAACAAGCCCCGCGTTTGCACGCCATGAAACGTTTCATCCTCGCTATGGCTGGCTCAAGAAAGGGTTTGATGCAGTCAAGCGGGATCCGCATGTTTTCTTACGAGATGATGCCCCTGTGGTGCTGGGGGTGGGCAAGAACATGGTGCGGTCGATTCGTTACTGGTGTGAGGCGTTTAAGCTGAACACCTACGAAGACAAACCGGATGAGTTTGGGAAAAGGTTGTTAGAGAAATGGGATTCCTATCTTGAGGATCCGGCTTCTCTATGGGTATTGCATTGGAATTTGCTCAAGCCCCCTTGTATTGCTACAGCTTGGTGGGTGATCTTTAACGACTTTCGGAAAATTGAGTTTACAAGTGACGATTTAGTAGATGCACTCAAGAATTACTGTGCAGGGTTGAGCCGTAATGTAGCTGAATCATCTCTCCGAAAAGATGTGACTTGCATTCTGAGGATGTATACAAGTCAGCCGCAGAAATCTCGGCCAACAGAAGATACTTTAGATTGCCCTTTCGCCGAGTTAGGGCTGATTCAATCTGTGGAAGATAGCAAACACTATATCTTCAGAACTGGATCCAAAAACAGCTTACCTGCTGAAGTGGTCGTTTTTGCCTGCTTAGACTCTTTAGGAATAGAAACTGAAGAAGTAGAGAAAGATCAAGGGACGATTTCAATTGCTCGATTACTTTATGAACCCAACAGCCCAGGAATGGCATTTAAGCTCTCAGAAAGTACTCTATGTGAAGCGATAGAAACTGTGGCTAGACTCAACTCTTCCATTCAACTTTCTGATAGTGCCGGATTACTACAATTAAGCTTTAAGGCCTCCCCTTCTATGCTGGCAGACAGTATCCTAGATGGGTATTATCAAAACCGTTCTATAATCTGATGCCACGTCTGTCTGACCTATTTAGCCTAAATCGCCGCTACAGCCGGTCTATCAACTTGGTACGGGATCTGGAGCGACCGGATAGTATTGAGGGCTATATCCCGACCACGCGAGCGGTGGAAGCCTTGCGCCGGATCCTAGGGGGACTGAGTGGAACAACGCCCCAACGAGCCTGGACATTGACAGGGGTTTATGGGACGGGAAAATCGGCTTTTGCTCACTACCTGACTGCTCTGTGCGCAAGTGCAGGGGATCCCATGCGGCAGGCGGCTTTAGCAATTACTGCCCAGGCTTTGGGATCCGAGTCATCTGAATATCAAGATCTGCATGGGTTCCCTGAGCAAGGATTATTTCGAGCAGTAGTAGTGGCGCAACGGGAACCGCTTAGTCATACGATTGTGCGCGCTTTGCAGCAGGGATCCGGTCAGTTTTGGTCATCTAAGAAACGAGTAGATATCGCGGCCAAATTAACAGATCTAGATGTTGAGCTTTCTGGCACGAAGACCATAGAGAATGGAAAAGTGTTGGAACTGATTAAAGAGGTTGTTGAAACTGCTAAAGTTCCTATTTTGTTTGTCATTGATGAATTGGGTAAAAATCTAGAGTTCGCTGCTCAACGGCAGGGAGCTTCGGATCTCTATCTGCTTCAGCAATTGGCAGAAATGGGATCCGTAAAGGTTGGGAAGGCTAAGTTCCCTGTCTTTGTCTTGGGTCTGCTACATCAAGGATTTACAGACTACGGACAGCGACTCGCAACAGTTCAGCGCAACGAGTGGGCTAAGATTCAAGGGCGATTTGAGGAGATCTCTTTTACTGAGTCACCTGAGCAAATGATGCAGTTGATGGCTCAAGCAATCCGATCTAATACTGAAGCACAAAAGATAGCAGCTGCGGTTAATGTGCAGTCAGAAGAGTGGATCCAGTGTTTGGGTGAACTGCTACCAGATTTGTCTACAAAGTTGCTGGCTTCGATTTATCCTTTGCATCCTTTAACAGGGTTGGCACTACCTCAACTTTGCACTCGCTATGCCCAAAATGACCGCTCCCTTTTCACGTTCCTTACCAGTGAAGAACCCTTTTCTTTTAAGCGATTCCTACAGGAAGAAGAGGTCAAAGAAGCACCATTGCCAACTCTGAAACTGCATAGGCTCTATGACTATTTCATTGAGGCGGTGGGATCCGGTTTAGGTTCACGACCCAACATGCAGCGATGGTTTGAGATTCAGCAATTGGTTTCGGATGCGCGATATTTAGATCCTGATTGGGTCAATATCCTCAAGACCATCGGCATTCTGAATTTGATCACTTCTACAGGAGCATTACGGGCTAGCCCTGAGTGGGTGGCTCTGGCCATGTGTGATCGCCCTCGGCGCACCGAAGGTGATCGACCGACTGACCGTGAACGGGTGGCTTATTGGCGCGGTGTCATCGATCAGATTCAAGAGAAAGGGTTGGTGACTCACCGCCGCACGATGAATGAGTTGCGGTTGTGGGAAGGATCCGATTTTGATGTTGAGCGGGAAATTGAGGAAAGGGTCAAGTCCAGCTTTGGGGGATCCCTGAGATCTTTATTGGGTGAGCTGTGTCCGCTCAAGCCTGTGGTGGCTCAGCGGCATAGTTATGAAACAGGGACGTTGCGCTATTTCGAGCGTCGTTATTTAGATGCTAGTGATTCCTTAACATCACTCACTTGTACCAGTGCTGAAGCGGATGGACTGATTGGGTATTGCATTGAGTCTGATCTCTCTATCGAGGTTCCAGCAACAACAGCAGATGGTAAACCGCTGGTGATCTTGGCATCTCAAAAACTGGAAATGTTGCAGGCCAACACCCTGGAGTATGCGGCTCTGGCGCAAATCCAGAATGCCCCTCAACTCCGCAATGATGGTGTAGCACGGGTGGAAGTGCGACAGCGGTTGATTCATGCACGGCAATTATTGGATCACTCCTTGGCTCAGGCGTTTGATGTGACTCAATCAACCTGTTGGATTTTAGGTCAGCCTCACCCCATCAGCCATGCCAGCCGTTTTAATGCCAAGCTTTCGGATCTGTGTGATCAGGTTTATAACCAGGGCTTGATATTGTGGAATGAGTTGATCAATCGGCGGGAACTCACGTCTCAAGGAGCGAAGGCACGGCGAGAGTTGATTGAAGCCATGCTGGATAAAGCTTCTCTGCCTCGCTTGGGGTTGGAAGGGCATGGGCCGGAAGTGAGTATGTATGAATCACTGCTCTTCAAAACAGGGATCCACCGTCTAGAGGATGAGCACTGGGGGTTTCATCCGCCCCAGCAAACAGGAGTGACTCAAATCTGGCAATCGATTGAGGATTTTTGTTTGCAAGCCCAAACTAGTCAGCAAAGTTTGGATAAGCTTTACGATCGACTGACGGCTGCCCCTTATGGAGTGAAGCGAGGCGGGATCCCTGTGTTGTTGGCAGCAGTGTTACTGCACCATGTGGATGATGTGAGTGTTTATAAGGATGGGACGTTTGTTCCGGTGCTGGGGGCGGAGCATTTTGAGTTGTTGGTCAAGGATCCCTCTCGGTTTGCGGTGAAGTATTTCGAGATTGCCGGACTGCGGGCACAGGTGTTTCAGGAGCTTGAGGAGGTGCTGCGGTCGAAGGCTCCTACGGGGCAAGGGATCCGAAACCTGACGTTGCTATCGGTGGTGAAGCCGCTGTTTCAGTTCGTCAAGAAGTTGCCTGCTCATACTCGCAAAACCCAACGGTTGAGTCCTGAGTCTCAGGCGGTGTTGCAAACCTTGCTGCAAGCCCAAGAGCCGGATGAGTTGCTGTTCACGGCTTTGCCCAAAGCGGTTGGACTCGATCCCATCGTTTCAGGACTGGGGGATGACGGATCCACGGCTCGGATCTTCCGCAAGAAATTGGTGCAGGCATTGCACGAGATCCAAACCTGTTATGAACGGCTGGTGACTGACAGTCAGAAGTTGCTCTACAGCGCCTTTGGGATCCGGGCCCAAAGCAAGCTGCGAGAAGATCTGCGGGTACGGTCAAGCTATTTGGTCGGGCAGGTATTGGAGCGCAGTTTGAGAAGTTTTGTGCTGGCGGCGGTAGACGAGATCAAGCCGGATCAGGAATGGCTGGAGTCGCTGTTGATGATCGTGGCGGATAAGCCTGCGGAGTCTTGGTCGGATGAGGATGTGACTCGCTTTGAGGTGAACCTGAGCGACCTGGCACGGCGGTTTAAGAATCTGGAAGCGTTGCAGTCTGAGGTGAGGGCATCCAAGAAAGAGGGCTTTGAGGCACGGCGGATCACGATTACCCGACCGGATGGGCAGGAAACCCACCGGATGGTCTGGATGGATGAGGGGATCCATGCCACTATTCAGCCGATGATCGACAAGATCCTGAGGGAATGTAAGGATCCCCAGGTGCAGCAAGCGTTAGTGACAGGCTTGACGGAGATGATCTTTGCTACGGAAGAACCTAAGGAAGTGTTAGGCCATAGAAAGCCCAAACAGGATCCAGGTAATGACATGCTCAGATCCCATCTCAAGTAGGGGAACTATGATGACAAAGACGGAAATCCTCATTGCTTTGGAGCAGATGCCCAACCAGGAGCGGATAGAGATTATTGAGTGGCTTCGCGGTTAGTCCGGCAGGACAAATTGATAGGGTTGGCGCAGTCTGGTGAGATCATGCGCCCTCTTTACGAGAAGGGTGGAGAGTTGACGGAAATGACCGTTCGCGCCAGCGGCGACTTGTCGCATCTCAACACCGATGATTTTATTAAGTACGTTTAGAGAGGTGATCTAACTGTTTATTATGGAACCAACGATTGGCAACAAAATTGGTTAAACCCGAACTGAGAGTTTATCAGGATAGTTGATATGCTGACCTCAGCCCCCTTCAGCCCCTCGATTGTAGCAACTCCAATAGGTGAAAAAAGAGTATGCTTTTCCCATCTAGACTGGGCATCTTTTAAGCAGATTTCATCCGCTCTTGCGTCTCAACGGGTTGCACACCTTACTTATGACCAGGGGAAACTGGAGATCACCATGCCCCTAGAGGAACATGAAACCGCCAGTGAGTGGATTGCCCTCTTCATCCGTCACTGGGTTTCGCTGATGGGGATGAAACTCAAAACGATTGGATCCACCACTTTGGAGAGAGCCGATCAAAATCGTAGTGCTGAGCCTGATAAAGGGTTTTATATCCAAAATCACTCCAAGGTTTCTGGCAAGCGAGTTGATCTCGCTACGGATCCCCCGCCAGATTTAGTGGTCGAAATTGATATCACCCATACGGATATTGATAAAAATCGACTTTACGCCAGCTTAGGGATCCCTGAGTTTTGGCGTTATAACGGGGAATGGATCCGGTTTTATCAGTTGCAAGGCGAGGGCTATCAAGAAGTAGAAATTAGTCCTACATTTCCTTTGATGAAGAAAGAAGATTTATACGTTTTTCTATCTCAGTGCTTTCAAGATGAGATTGTTGCAGAAGCTAATCTCCGTCAATTGATTACGGATCGGGTTCACAATGGTTAAATGTCATCACATGGGTGTTAGTAATAATTGGCTTGGTAGCTACGAAGAGTTGCTTTTTGAGCAACTACACGATCCTGAACGGGCAATAGGATACCTGTTCGCGCCAGCGGCGACTTGCCGCAACGAGGCGCTGGCTGATCCCGACCCAAGGGTATTTCGATTGGCTTTACAGGATGTGCTTAAGGCGAGATCCCTACCGGAACCTGTTGGAGAGGATGTGGCCTCGGTTAAGGCTGTTCTAGACCTGTTGGGTTACAAGCTTAGAGTCAGTGTTGTTCTTGAGATGACGGCTTGATCACGGCGGCATAGAATCCTGGATCTCGTCGTGTTCTTCCTGATGACAGTTTGGTAAAGAGCCTCTAGACTGACCTGAGAAGGGATCGCTGTAGAAAGATCCCCAAGGTTGCGAGGTTGTGGTTCATGGGACAGGTCAGGCACATCTTAGGGCTATCGGGTGGCAAGGACAGCACTGCCTTGGCGATCCTGATGCACAAAGAGATCCCTGAGATGGAGTATTTCTTCTGTGACACGGGCAAAGAGCTACAGGAGACTTACGATTACCTGGATCGGATCAGAGCGCGGTTGGGGATCAAAATCACCTACCTGGAGTCTGAGCGGGGGTTTGATCACTGGCTAGATGTTTATGGTGGGGTTTTGCCCTCGCCCAAGATGCGCTGGTGTACGGTGCAGATGAAGATCAAGCCTCTGGAGAAGTGGGTTGGAGACGATGAGGCGATCAGCTACGTCGGAATCCGGGCTGATGAAAATCGGGATGGATACGTTTCCACCAAGCCCAATATCAAGCCTATTTTCCCTTTCAAAGAGCGGGAGATGGTGAAGGCGGATATTTTACGGCTCTTAGATGAAAGTGGGATCGGTTTGCCGGATTATTACCGTTGGCGATCTCGATCTGGGTGTTTCTTCTGCTTCTTTCAGCGAAAGTATGAATGGGTGATGTTGGCTGAGGAACATCCTGATCTGTTTACTGAGGCAGTTCGATACGAGCAAGAACATAGTGATGGCAGAACCTACACCTGGACTCAAGGGGAAACACTGCTTGAGTTGCTAGAACGCAAAGATGAGATTATTACCGATCATGAGAGGATTCTTGCTATAGAACTAAAGAGAACAGATTTAAAATTTCTTGCTCAGGCATTAGATACTGTTCTTGATAGTCAAGGAGAGAATGTACCTTGTTTTGCTTGTCACCTATGAGAGATAAAGCTCTTGATTTATATGGATTCTTTGACCTGTAATACTTCGAAATGGATTGACTTCCTTCGGCAATACGGGCCAATTCCCCGTAATGACAATATGTATGACGAGGTGATTCAACGAACTTTACGGCGCAAGAAGCTTCAACCGATATCTTTTGAAACTGAGTATTTAGGTGAATTGCTTGATAATTTCCGTTCAGCTTCGCCCAGGTCAGTCATTTTAACGGGCACTGCTGGGGATGGGAAACCTACTATTGTCGGCAGATTTGGGAAGAGTTTGGTGGGTCTATTGATGATTGGCAAAAGGATAACAAGATTCAACGTTTG
>JAAUUJ010000190.1 GCA_012030715.1 Synechococcaceae cyanobacterium SM2_3_1
ATAGGTAAGAGTGTCTCCCACATCTGGATCCGTGGCCTCCACCTGATAGGTATAGGGATCTCCTACTGAGGCCAGGAAGACAGGCACAGACGTGATCCTGGGAGGTTGATTGATGAGTGTAGATCCCACCACCAGGGTGTAGAGCTGACTGGTTGCTGCTCCCTGCTCATCGGTGACCAGGATCTCAACCGTAGAGCTGCCCAGTTGCTCAGAAGTAGGGATCCAGCTAATGATCCCATCCTCAGAGATGCTCATGCCTGCCGGATTCTGACTCAGTTCATAGGTGAGCTCATCCCCTTCTGGATCCACGGCTGCCACTGAATAGGTATAACCCTGATCCTGGGCCGCTCGGGTAATGGGATTGGAGGAACTTATTGCTGACATAGAGGGGAGGAATGTCGTAATAACCATCACTACTATTGCCCTACCCACCTGTTTTTGCAGAGCATTACCTCAAAGTATGAGCATTGGTGTTGTTTACATTCAGGGGCTCCACTTCTCCAATCACAACCAGACCCGGATTAGCAAATTTGGTATGTGATATCCTAGACATGGGGAGATTTAAATCCGTCTATTTATTCTTCATGCCTGGCTATTCCTCTATAGGTAAACATCAAAGAGATATTAAGTGTCGGACGTATAGAAATATCTACATGGTCTTTATAAGGATGGGAGGTTTTAGAATCTCATGACGCTCAATTATGAAACATATCATACCTTCAAGGACACAAAATTGGCAGACTATAGATTTACTATGGAGCTCGATGATGAGAGTGGTATTCTTGGCTTCGATTCTATAGGAAATAGTTATATCGGTGATGATTTCATACAAATGAAGAAGAAAGAGTTGATCGTCCTTGAAAGACCGATAATGCACATCTATTTTGTGGAAGGAACACTACTTGGTCGCATCAGTAAGAACATCGATCAAACTTATATTGCAGGACCACTATATTTTGCAGGTGAATATTTCAGTGTTTCTGGTTTTATTGATGAATTCTTTGCTGTCCGATTCCTTGTTCAATCACTAAGAACGAAATACTCTGACACAAGGATAAGCATTCCCTTATTAGGAAATCATGAAAACGAAATAGATCATATGGAGGAAGTTCTTTCTAAAGGGTCAAAACTTCCACTCGGTTTCATCCGAACTTATAAAGATCAAAGCTGGATAGCAATGAGCCCCTATACTCCTAAAGATAGCTATTTTTCCGAAGTTCTTGGATTTGCAAATCAATTCTATGCGAAGAACTTTCTCTTACAGATGGCATCATTATATTCTCCAGATGAGTTTAGTGAAATTCTCGATGATATTTGGCAGATAAAGATATAAATCTGTTGATATTGAATCTTGAGATTTATAGTTAACTCACTCAAGTAGGATACACGAAATCCTCGTTTGATACTTAGTCAGATCAACTATAGTTCTACTCCCTTTCCATCGTAAGGCTACCGATCAAGATTGGGCTAAAACCCTTGTCCAGAGCGGGTCATGACTAGGAGATCCTGTAGTAACAAAGGGGTAATCCAAGTCTGATTTGGTGGAGTTGTCATTGGTGTGTAAGTATTTTCTATAAACTTTATATCCTTTCTTTAGGAGAGGACAAAGATTTTTATTCACGTATCTAAGAAAACAGATAAACTAATGACTTGACTAGATGAGCATAATACATAGAACACAAAATGGGAGACACTCAGTTATCATACAAGTTAGCAATTGCTAGGATCACTCCCTGTTCTAGAGCTTCAGCTGCCACTCTTCTTCTTTCAGACTTGGATATTCCTGCCCCTCCTTGACCCAGTTCCCTTCCAGGAAAAGCCTCAATAAAAGAAATATATCCAACAAAGGGTAGTGCCTGGAATCTCCTTGCATAATTTGACATAGCCTCCCACTGACGATTTGCTCTGGTTCCCTCCACTAGTATTGCATCTACAACTGTCCTTTCAGTTATCTTGATGTCTCCAATAATAAACGAGTTAGGGTTATTAACATCGAAATCTCCGTCAATAATAAGAAAATCTGGTCTAGATCCTCTTAATTGATTTCTTTCAATCTGACGCCTAGCTTGATCAGAGTTTCTGTCATTGCAATTAAAACCTGGCTGAAGAGGGGTTCCATTTGGGTTAATTAAAGGAAAGAATCTAAAAAGTTCTACCAATGGAACTTCCTCAAAGTAAACACAGAATAGATCTGATAGATCAAGCTCAAATATATCAGGTATACCTTCTATATTCAAATTGTCATATATATCATCCCCTAAGGATGAACCGGGAAGAAAACTATTAAAGATACTTCCAACTAAGTTCCCAATTGCATCTCCTAACCTCTCGGTCAGGTATTCACGTGCTTCACTAGCTGCATATCTTCTAATATTGGCTAACTGGCCCTGTATATTTTGCGCAGCATTAAATTGAGAAATTGTAAAATTCCCATTTGGATCTATAAATATGAAAGGTGAACTAAATGAATATTGATATGGATCAAAACTCTCAGGGATTGTCTGCACATAATCAATTGGATCTCGGCTTAAGAATCTACCTATAACTGGATCATAATCTCGTGATCGTAAATAGTAGAAACCTGTAGACTGATCAAACCATTGTCCTTGAAAACGAAAATCCCCGCCTACACTGTCAAAGATGTCAATATCAGGTCCGCTTCTTAAGTTACCAAATCCATCATAGTGGAAGTTAGAAACTTTTTGCCCATTTTCATCTACAAGACCAATCACTGAGCCTATAGCATCTGTAAGGTAATAGAATTTACTACTATCTTCCAGTCTTAGTAGTGGTGTTATTCCAGTATAGATATACTCTTCTATAACTTCTCCAGTTCCATCTACTATCTGATGTATCGACTCTAGCCCAGATCCCATTGTAGGTGCTATTAAGAAGTTTTGCTCTACTGAACCAGTCGATTTTACTCTCCGATTCATACCGTCGTAGAGGTAGCTCACAGATCCTGCCTGGACCAGACGGTCATAGGTGTCGTGCTCCAATGTCAACGTCGATCCTTCACGCATAATCTCTTCTACTCGTCCATCAACATCGAAGCTGTAAGTCTCCTCCCCAGTTTCTCCTATAGCTGACACCAGCTGATATCCAGGATCATACTCATCGGTCTGTGATTGTCTATCGATCTGCTTGGTGATCCTCTTACCATCAGCGTCATAATGGAGGCTGCCTTCAGTAATTCGGCTCCAGGCAGATCTGGGGGCACAAAAGACAGTCCTCCTAATCCGTTGGGCAAGGTTTGATAAGGAGTCCCTCCACCAGAACATAACTGATTCACCCCACTCGCAGGCCACTGGTTGGCCAGGATCAGCCCTTCTGGCGTGCTCACCAGTCCTGAGTCGTTGTAGGGAGCACCCGTGAAATACTCCACCACATAGAGCGTCCGCGGATTTGCATTATCATCAAAGTCAATGATGTGATTCCCTTCTCCCCTCAGCACCTTAGCGGTATAGATGGCCCTGCTGGAACTGGCAGCAAATCCACCTACTAGCAGCGTGTCCTCTGACAGGAAAGCCAACGGTCCCTGGGATCCCAGGCAGTCCGGGTGGACGCCCCAGGGGGTAGGCGGTGTAGATCCGAGCAAAGTCTGCTCCTACCGTCGGTTGAGTGGCCGGTGTGAGATCGCCTGGGTTGGATACCTTACGAACCCGATTCCCATCCAGATCCAGGTAGACGGATCCGCTGATACTGTCAGGTTCCACATCACTGATAACCAGCTGGTAGGTCTGTGTAACCGATCCCCCCCGACTATCTCTGACCAGGATCTCCACGAGATAAGTCCCCGCCACCGGAGAGAACCAGGCCAGTTCCCCCGTATCTGGATCCAGGATCATGCCACCAGGTCCCTGCAGCAGGGTGTAGGTGAGCTTATCCCCATTCGGATCCTCTGCCAGGACATCATAGAAATAGTGACGGTCCTCAAAGCCTGTGGTATGGGTAGAGAGCTGATATTAGGGGATTGATTCTCTGGATCTGGGGAGACAAAGATCTGGCAACTCTGAGTCGCCTCTCCTCCCTGACCATCCACCACCTGAAGACGGACATTGTAGGTGCCTGGATCTCCTGCTCCCGTGCCAGGTTCGCCATCCCCTGGGGTCATCAGGGCTTTCTGATCCTGATTGGCCACTAGTTCCATGGCATCAGAGAGTTACTCTGCTGTGATCTGGGTTAGTAATTGTTCCACTTGATCCGTGGAGAGCTGGGTTAGGCTGGCAACCTGATCAATGGACATCCCTTGTCGAAGCATATTGATGGCAACCCGTTGGATCCCTTCCTGGATTCCTTCCTGTTTACCAATCTGGATCCCACGCTGTTCACCAATCTGGATCCCACGCTGTTCACCAATCTGGATCCCTTCTTCTCGGCCTTCCTCTTTGGCCAGTTCTTCCATACTGCTGATCAGGGGCATCTGACCCTCCCTCTCATACTGATCTAACTCTTCCCTAAATTGTCGCTTAAGTTCTGGGGGCAATGTCATCATCCGATCCATAACTCGGATTAACCGGATCACATCCTCCCGACTGTATCCCCGCTCGTATAGTCTTCTGGTCAGGATCCATTTCCACCTTTTCCGTGCCTGGGCATCTGATTTGGTGGTTCTGGATCGCAGATGAGCCATCACCACAACAGCCATCGGATTATCACTGGCCTCCAATTCGGACCACCGATCCTCGAAATCCACCAACTTCACGATGGGAAATCTCAGGCTGAGTTCACATCCAGCCAGGGTGTAGGTGTAGCGATCCGGTCTCCAGCTACTCCTCTCATCCCCCAGCACGGCCAGGCTCATCACCCGTTTCTGGTAAAAGTCAAAGATCCGGTAGTGGTAGATAAACATGCGCTGGGCAAAGCCACTGTCCTCCTGAGATTGCACCTCTAGATGGATCAAGATAAAGGCTTCCTCTCCGTTACTGAGCCAGGCTTTCACCAGTTTGTCAGCATAGCGGCGACCGATCTCCGCTTCAGGGATCAGGTCCTGAAATTCTTTGTCGAGGAACTCAACCGACTGATCCCAGTTGATGGCGGCATGGGCTTCTGGAAAGAGGAAGGCGAGAAAAGGCTCAAAATAGAGATCCAGGGTTTCTTTCCAGGCAGCGTCCAGATCTGAGGGGGGAGAGGGATCGGGCATGGTGTAGGCGGAGAACAGATTTGGCTATTCATTAAGATAAGGTTTTCCAGGAAGCTGATCTGCAGGTGACAGGATCAGATCAGACTGTCCAGATTGAGCAGCATGAGGTCGACGATCTCCGGCTACTTCGGATCCTCTGTTTCCTCACAAATTGAAGAGGCCAATCTCGAGATTCGCCTGATCCGCTCGGGGAGTCCAGCACAGAGTGCCACGGAAGGGATCCAGGGTCATGCCCTCCGGTCCACTCTCCAGGTTCCAGATCACTTAGTCATCATCCGGATCAAAGTCAGTGGCATCGTATTGATATTCCTGCTCCAGATTGGTCATTTCTACAGGAGTGGAGGTAATGATGGGTGCCTGATTCGCTCTTTTCCCAGCTCAGTCGAACTCACGTCGATATAACTACGGGTGATCAAATAAAGATAGCTCTGTGTTACGGCATGGATTCCAGCGCAGCTTGATCTCAGCAGCTCTTTCTTCATCAATTTCAAGATCCCATCTATCTGAACCTATTTGATATGCGCCAGATTCATAGCACTCAAGAATAGACATTAGCATCGTTTTCAAAGAATCATATGCTATCGTACTCCCACCATAAACATTGTAAATGGGACTAGAGTTTTGCTTTGTAGAGCTACAAGATGTAGCATAAAATTCATTTTCAAACTCAAATATAGGAAACAGTCTTAGGTCTTCATTAGCTCTATTCTTAACCCATGTATAGTAAATATCTAGCGACTCAGAGAATGGAAGGAAATAGTGATAGTACAATAAAACTCTTTGATTTTCCCATCTGCTTTCATCATTCATTCCATCATGCCACTTGTACAGTTCCTCAACTTCGCTGGGTATTTGAATTGACATGTTTTGAATATAATCATCTATTTGCTGAGAAGAAAGACCATCACGCAAGCTATTTCTCAATTCAGAATCTACAGCAGATGTATAATTGAGGATTGACTCCATAATTTCAGCTATCCTGAGAGAATCATACATTTTTATATCTACTCCTATAGATAAACTAAACATGGCCCATTCAAGGGTGAAGTGCAACATCATCTGATAGATACTCATAGAATACCTCTGCAGGTGTCCTGTAGTCAAGTGATTTTCGCGGTCGGTTATTGATTAAATCAACAACTTTTTCCAGGTCTTCTTGCTTTGTAATCCTGAAGTTTGTTCCTTTAGGGAAGAATTGCCTGATCAACCCATTCGTGTGTTCATTTAGTCCCCGCTCATAGGAGCTGTATGGATGAGCAAAATACCACTCTACTTCTAGCTCTTCGCTCAATAATTGATGCCCACAAAACTCCTTGCCATTATCAGACGTGATTGTTTTTCTTGCTTTTGAAGGAATCTCTTCAAAGAGCTCTAGGGTTGCTATATTAATCGCAGATGACGTCTTTTTCTTAACAAGTCTAGCGAGTTAGAATTTCGAGGCTTTATCCACATGAGTTACGATGGCGCCACAATGATTACCGCCAATGATGGTGTCACTTTCCCAGTGGCCAATCTCAGTTTTTTCATCGGCAATCTTTGGGCGATGCTCAATCCCTACACGCCCTGGAATCCCTGACTTGCTTGGGTCTGACGCTTTTCGCCTTTTTCTTTTGACGTGCTGCCTGCGCAGGTAAAAATGATATTCATGGAGGCCCATATGATTAGCATAGATCATTTGATAAATGGACTCATGACTCACAGAGTCTAGCCCTTGTTGTTTGAGCCGACCCACAGTTTGTTCAGGGCTGTAGTATTTCATCAAACAGTCTTTAATCACCTGGATCTGCTGGTCAGAGAAGGAAGCAAATGGGGGTTTAGCAAGATGACGACGTTGCTGGGCAGTAAACTGAGCAGTATCAGGGAGAAAGCCCCATTCGGAATGAGAGTTGCGCTTTAATTCTCGGGAGATCGAGCTTTGAGAGCGTCCGAGTTTTGCCGCGACGACATGAAAGGGAAGTTTGTCAAGGATGCGCCATTGATAAATGAATTGGCGCTCCTGGGAGGTAAGATGAGAGTAGCTCATGGAGGTAGTTGGATAAGAGTAGGATCTATCAGATTACCTCTGTGAGTCCTTCTAGGGAAGGGTTCCTGGGCGTTGCACTTCATTTTTGAGTTGGCGCAATAACTGGACAGGGCAATTATAATCCTAATCCATTTTTGGAATCAAATCAGGTAACTGATATTGCAAAGGTTGCTGCTCGTGTATTTATGCTCAGGAAAAAACCAGGGTGGGATCGAACCTGGTACAATCGAGAGATTTACTGC